>JAEUIK010000556.1 GCA_016793185.1 Planctomycetaceae bacterium
CAACAAGTGTTTACAAGGCGTACCGGGATTTGGCTTCGTGATCGCCCGGCGCGAGCGGCTGGCGGCCACGCGCGGCTGGGCGCGTTCGCTGAGTCTCGACCTCTTCGACCAGTGGCGCGAGATGGAAGAGAAGCACGGCAAGTGGCGCTACACTTCGCCGACGCACGTCGTGCGGGCGTTCAAGCAGGCCCTCGACGAGCTGGAGAGCGAGGGGGGCGTCGCCGCTCGGCACGCGCGGTACTGCGAGAATCACCGGGTGCTGGTCGAGGGATTCGAGCGTTTGGGGCTCGAACCGTTGCTGCCGCCCGCGTGGCGGTCGCCGATCATCACGTCGTTCCTGTATCCGCGGAGTCCTGCGTTTACCTTCGAGAAGTTCTACGCGGCCATGAAGCGCCGCCGCTTCGTGCTCTACCCCGGCAAGGTGAGCCACGCGGATACCTTCCGCGTCGGCACGATCGGGCACGTCTTCCCCGGCGATTTCCGGCAACTGGCCGCCGCCGCGGCCGAGGCGCTCCACGAGCTCGGCGTGTGACCGCTGGCCGTGCGTGAAGCCTTCAGCAAGTCGGCTCCGGCAGGCCGCGGCGACTGGCCTCCTAGTCGGCAATCAGCATTCCGCCGTCGCAGACGAGGATCTGCCCGGTGATCAGGTTCGAGCCGGTGATCAGGCTGAGGATGGCGGCGGCCACGTCCTCGGGCTGCGAGACCTTGCCGAGCGGCACGCGGTCTTCCATCGCCTTGAGCACCGTGTCGTAGGCGGGGCCCAGCCCTTTCTGGAGCCAGCGTCCGGCGATGAAGCCCGGCGCGACGGCATTGACGCGGATTTCGGGCGCCAGCGCCTTGGCCAGCGTCAGCGTCAGATTGTTGAGGGCGGCTTTCGAGGCGGCGTAGGGGATCGAGCTGCCAAGGCCGCGGATGCCGGCCACGCTGGTGACGTTGACGATCGCGCCGCCGCCATGGGCGAGCATCGGCTCGCGCGCCGCTCGCGCGCACTGGAAGGCCCCCTTGAGATTGACGCCGAAGATGCGATCCCAGTCGTCATCCTTGACGGCATCGAGGTCGCGATGATTGATGAAGCGCGTGGTGCCCGCGTTGTTGACGAGCACGTCGAGCCTGCCGAAGGTGCTCGCCGCGGCGTCGATCATTCGCCGGCAGGCGTCGTCGTCGGAGACATCGGCCTGAAACGGCAGCGCTTCCACGCCGAGGGCGGCGATTTCCTGACAGACCTCGTGTGCCTCGCGTTCGCTCGAGGCGTAATTCACGAGTACCGCGCAACCGCGGCGGGCCAGCTCGAGCGCCGTCGCACGCCCGACTCCATTGCTGGCCCCGGTGACGACAGCCGCTTTTCCCTGCAATTCGAGTCCCAAGATCGCTTCCTTCAACTAGGGGTGGGCGACGCATGCTCCGCCGGCGTCGGGCGAGCAGCCGCGGAGCCCCACGGCAACCCTGGCGGCAAAGCGGGCGTCACGTTTTGACCGGCTCGCGTTGGGCGATGAGTTGATCGAGCTCGGCCCGGAGCCGCGGGAGGATCTCGTGGTAGGCGAAACTGCCGAGCTCCAGGCTCCCCTTCTTGAGGTTCACGTGGTTGGGGCCGCACCAAAGGCCGAGATCGGCATCGTCGGTCTCGCCGGGGCCGTTCACGCGGCAGCCCATCACGGCGATGGTGATCGCGTAGTCCTTGGCGTAAGCGGTCATCTCCTTGACCTGTTGGGCGAGCTCGATGAACGCTTCATTCTCGACGCGCGAACAGCTCGGGCAACTGATGATGTTGAGCGTGTCGAGCCCGAAGTCGACGAACGAGCGGACCCGCCCGGCGGCGATATCGGCCAGGATCTGCCGCCCTGCCGCGATCTCCTCCGGTTTGCGGGCGTTGGGAACGGTGAGCGAGACGCGGATCGTGTCGCCGATTCCCCGGCTGATGAGCTGTTCGAACGCGATGCGCGTTTTGATGATGCCATCGGGGGGGAGGCCCGCCTCGGTGACTCCCAGGTGCAGTGGCACGTCGGGGCGCTGGGCGGCAAAGCGCTTGTTGACCTCGATGACCTTTTGCGGATCGGAGTCTTTGAGCGACACGTTGTAGCGCGTGAAGCCGAGCTGATCGAGCAACTCGCAGTGTTCCCAGGCGCTGGCGAGCATGGGGCCGATCGAATCGTGCTCGCCGTACTTCTCGAGCTGGGCGGGATCGACCGAGCCGCAGTTCACGCCCACGCGCATAGCGCAGTCGTGCTCACCGGCCACGCCCGCCAGAAATTTGACCTTCTCCTGCCAGGGCTTCTCGCGCTCGTGGTGATAGAGGTGGCCGGGGTTGTAGCGGACTTCGTCGACATGCGGCGCGACGACGGCGGCCAGGCGATAGTTCTCCTGCAGGTCGACCGACAGGTTCGCCGTGGTGCGGCGGCGGATCTCGGCCAGGGCCACGGCGTCCTTCTGGCTGTCGACGGCGATCCGCACCAGTCCGGCGCCGGCTGCGTGCAGGGCGTTGGCCTGCTCGACCGTGGCGTCGACATCCTGCGTGTGCGTGGCGGTCATGCTTTGGACCGCGATGGGGCGCCCCTCGCCGATCGTGATTGAGCCGATGCGAACGCTGCGCGTCGGGTTGCGCGGAAGTTCCACAAACATCTCCCAGGGGGACGCGGGTTGCCGTCGAGCCGGATCCGTCGGCTCTCGACTGTATTTTGCGGCTGTCGCCGGGATTTGGCAACGGCGGCTGCCGGACGGCCGTCGCGGTTGTTCACGTGGACGCGGCCTCGCGCTCGGCGGCCAGGGCCTTGACCAACCCTTCCACCAAGAAGAAATCCCCCCACATCACCGATTCGTCGACGCCGAGATTCTTGGCGGTGTGATAGACGCCGTGCATGAGGATCCCCTCCCAGCCAGGAGTCTGGTCGGCCAGATATTCGGGCGCGACCAGCGCGTCGAGCATGGCCAGGGCCGTCGCCCGGTAGGCCTGGGCGCGCTCGGGCGACGCTGTCTGCTGAGCGAGGTTCATGAGTCCGCTGGCGGCGATCGCGCCGGCGGAGCTGTCTTTCTGCGGACCCCACGGGTGCGGCCGGCTGAGATCGGCGTCGAAATCCCAATACGGCACGTGGTCGGCCGGCAAGTGCGCGAGCCAATACGCGGCATTGCGCTCGGCGACTTCCAGCAGTTCGGCGCGCCCGGTATAGCGGTACATCGAGCTGAAGCCGTAGAGCGACCAGGCGAGGCCGCGGGCCCAGGCACTTTCGGCGGCCAACCCCTGGTGGGTCGATTGCCGCAGGAACCGGCCGGTCTCGAGATCGAAGATGCCTTCGTGGGCGGTCGAGCCGTCGGCGCGGACGATCGTGTCGCGCGTGGTGAGGGAGTGGGCGAGCGCGATCCGCAAGAGGTTGTCGTCGCCCGTTTCGCGGGCAACGAGCGCGATCAAGGGGACATTCATCATGATGTCAATGAACAAGCTTTCCGGCGCGACGAACGAGCGGAGGTACTGACCGCGCTCCTGGAAGCGCATCGCCAACGTGCGCCCCGCCTGGACGATTACGTCGTGCAGCCGCGGATCGCCGGTCAACTCGTACCAGGGGAGATACGTGTTGAGAAAAATGAACCCCAGATCATGCACATTGCGGTCATGTTGGCGGTGTTCCAGTAAGCGCGAGTAATGCTCGGCCTGCCGGGCCCAGGCCGGGTCGCCGGTGTGGCGATGGAAGAGCCACATCTGGCCGGCGAAGAATCCGCCGGTCCAGTCGGTCCAAAGTTCCCCCTGGTGGAACCACTTTCCGGCGGAGGTGTATATCGGAAAATAGTCGGGCGTGCGATCGATCGTGGCGGCGACCTGCCGGCCCGCGAACTCGACGGCCTGCCAGTACCGTTGTCGTTGTGTTTCGGTCAATTGCATGAAAGAATCGTTCCGCTACGCTGTGGCGAGGCTCGACCTCGATCCCGTTCCTTCGCGCGGCCCCAGATCAACCTCGATGTACTCCCCTGCCCTGCACGTTGTGTTGTACCAGCCGGAGATCCCCTACAACACCGGCAGCGTGGGGCGAACGTGCGTGGCCGTGGGAGCCAAGCTCTGGCTAGTGCGACCGCTCGGTTTCCGGCTCGACGACTATTATCTCCGCCGCGCGGGACTCGATTACTGGGAGCAGCTGGTCTGGGAGGCGGTCGACGATTGGGAGTCGCTCATCCCGAAGCTGCCGCCGCGGCAGCCTTGGTTCTTCACCAAGACGGCCCGCCGCCCGTACACGTCAGCGGCGTTTGCCGCGGGGGACGTGCTGGTCTTCGGCCGCGAATCGTCGGGGCTGCCGGCCGAGTTGCTGGCCGCGAACGCCGAGCGGACGCTGCGGATTCCCATTCGACCCGCGGCACGGAGCCTGAACCTGTCGAACAGCGTGGCGATCGCATTGTTCGAGGCGCAGCGCCAGGGGATCGCCCTCCCCGCCGAGTAAACCACCTTCTGGAAGTGAGACTATGCCGCTGATTGCCGCAGCTCCGCTGACCCAGTTCGCGACGAGATTGTTGGAGGCCGGAGGCGTGGCGGGCGACGAAGCACGCCTGGTGGCCGAAAGCCTGGTGGGCGCGAATCTCCGCGGCCACGATTCGCACGGCGTGATGCGCATCCCGTACTACCTCGAGGGCGTGGCCAAACGCGAAGTCGTGCCGGGCGCGCCGTTCACCGTGTTGCGCGAAGAAGCAGCGCTGCTCGTGGCGGACGGTCAGTGGGGATTTGGACAGACGCAAGCGCGGCGCTTGACCGACCTGCTGATTGCGAAGGCTCAGGCAACCGGCGTGGCCGTCGGCACGCTCATTCACTCGGCGCACGTCGGGCGCTTGGGGGAGTATTGCGAACAAGCGGCCGCCGCCGGATTGGTCTCGCTGATGATGGTTAATACCCATGGCACCGCGCGCCGCGTGGCGCCGGTCGGGGGTACGGCCCCCCGGCTGGGTACCAACCCGTTGGCGATCGGCGTACCCGACGCGGCAGGTCCACTAATCCTCGACTTCGGCACGAGCGCCACTGCCGAGGGCAAAGTCCGCGTCAAGAAAATCGGCGGGCAGCTTTGCCCCGATGGCTGGCTGCTCGATTGCCACGGCGAACCGACAAACGATCCGAACAAGCTGTATGCCGATCCCCCGGGCACGATTCTGCCGATGGGTGGCGACCAGGCCTACAAAGGGTTCGGCCTGGCGCTCATGGTCGAGATCTTTGCCGGGGCCTTGTCGGGCGGGGTTTGTGCGCGGGAGAAGCCACTCAACCAGTTGGGAAACTGCGCCTACCTGCAACTGCTCGATCCGGGGCATCTCGGCGGCGCCGCGCACTTTGGAGCCCAGGTGAGCTCGCTGATTGAGTTCGTTCGTAGTTGTCCCCGGCGGGCCGGCGTCGACGAGATCCTTTTGCCGGGGGATCCGGAACGGCGCGTGCTGGCGCAACGCAGCGCTGCCGGCATTCCCTTCGACGAGGGCAATTGGCGCCAGCTGGTGGAATTCGCCGGCAAGTTGCAAGTGCCAGCCCCGGCCTGAGCGGATCTCGCTACTTCGCCTCAGCGGCCAGCAGCTTGCCCAATGCTTCGAGGCCGGTCATCCCGGGCTGGATGCCGAGCTGTTGCGCGGGTCCGCTCGCTTCGACGATCTTGGCCTCGTAGAGATCCTCCGGCTCGCAGAGCGGCTTCTGCGGCGTCCCCTTGGCGATAGCGACCACGATGCCGAATTCGCCCGCCACGTGCACGTCGTAGATGCCGCAGCCGATGAAGCCACGGGCGGTATGGATGGCGCAGTACTGACCGCCGGACCAGCGGAAGCTCGACCCGAGCGCTTGGCCGTAGGGGGTGCTGAGCACTTCTTGACGCGCTTGCGGCAGCGAGATGTTCATGGAGGCAATCCTCGGAAGCGAGCTTGAGCTGGAGGGGATCCCTGCCCGCAGAGTCCTACGGCAAAAGCCCCCCGGCAGGTCAGTCTTAGCCCCAGCGGCGGGGGCTGGCAAGCCGATAAATCTCTTGGCGAGGTTTCGCGGGGGACGGTAGGATAGGCGGCACCGGCCTGGGACCCGCCGCGGTGGTCCCAGAAAAACCGCCAGCCTTTGCCAGGAGGCCCGAGCGATGTTCGAGTTGGAAGGGCGCGCGTTTCGTTGTTGCGATCAGATCTCGCGACGCAACGCCTTGAAGGTGGGCTTTCTGGGGTTGGGAAGCCTGAGCCTGGCCGATTGGTTCCGGCTGCGGGCCGAGGCGGCGAAACCGGGAAGTCCAGCGGCGTCGCCCGCGGTCATCTTCATCGAGTTGGCCGGGGGGCCGAGCCATTTCGAGACGTACGACCCGAAGCCCGACGCCCCGCGCGAGTACCGCGGCCCGCTCGCAAGCGTGGCGACGAAGCTGCCGGGCGTGCGGTTCAGCCAGTACTTCGAGCAACAGGCCAAGATTGCCGACAAACTGGCGGTCATTCGCTCGATCTCGCATCCCAATAGTTCACACGAATCCTCGGCGCATCTGACGCAGACGGGCTTTTACCTCCGCGATCGACAGAATCGCGAGAATGAGATGCCCTGCGCGGGGGCCGTGGCTGCCAAAATGGTGGGCGCGGGCGCGGCGGGCGTGCCACCGTACGTGGCGATCCCGCGCGTGATGCGCGCCGGCTCGGCCGCCTTTCTCGGCAAGGCGTTCAATCCCTTCGAGACCGGCGGCGACCCCAGCAAGCGGAACTTCAAGGTCGATAACCTGGCGCTGGTCAAGAACATGTCGACCGAGCGGCTGGCCGAACGGCGCGACCTGCTGGCGTCGCTCGATTCGGTGCGCCGCGTTGTCGATCGCCAGGGGGCCTCGGGGGCGATGGACCGCTTTACCGAGCAAGCCTTCGAGATGGTCACGGGGCCGCGAGCGCGGAAAGCCTTCGACCTCAGTCTCGAGTCGGACAAAACTCGCGCCGAGTACGGCGATCATGTCTCGGGGCAAAGCCTGCTGCTGGCCCGGCGCCTCGTCGAGGCGGGCGTGACGTTCGTCACGGTGCGCATCGGCGGCTGGGACGACCACCAGCAGATCGCGACCAAGATCAAGCAGAAGGGGCCCGCCTACGACCAGGGGGTCGCCGCGCTGGTGCGCGACCTGCACCGCCGTGGACTGAACCAGCAAGTGCTTGTGGTGGCGATGGGCGAGTTCGGCCGCACGCCGCGCGTGAACAAGACCGCGGGGCGCGACCATTGGGGCTCGGCCATGAGCGTGCTGGTGGCCGGCGGCGGACTGCGCATGGGGCAAGTGATCGGCAGCACGAACTCCAAGGGGGAAACCCCCAGCCAGGCCCCGTACCGTCCCGAAAACGTGCTCGCCCAGGTCTACCGCCACCTCGGGATCGACACGCACCAATCGTTCGTCGATTTCTCGGGCCGGCCGCGCTACGTGCTGGAAGAGCACGGGTTGATCAGCGAACTGGGGTAACTCGAGAACTCTCTTCGGCGTCAATTCGCTGCCGCGTTGCCTGTGACGCACGGGTGCGCTTAATCCCCATACCCGTGCGGGTGGCCTTGGTGCCAGCGCCAGGCGGTCGAAACGATCTCGTCGATCGCGGCGTAACGCGGTTGCCAGCCCAGGACCTGGCGGGCGAGGCTGGCGTCGGCAATGAGTTCAGGCGGGTCGCCGGGGCGGCGCTCGCCCATCCTGGCCGGGATCGCGTGGCCGGTCGCCCGGCGGCAGGCTTCGATCACCTCGCGGACGCTGTAGCCCCGGCCGGTGCCAAGGTTCAGCTCGAGGCCCTGTCCCGGCTCGATCAGTTCCAGTGCGCGCAGGTGCGCGGCGCCCAGGTCGTCGACGTGCACGTAGTCGCGAATGCAAGTGCCGTCGGGCGTGGGATAGTCATCGCCGAAGATGGTGATCGCGTCCCGCTGTCCCAGGGCGACTTGCAAGACGAGCGGGATGAGATGGCTTTCGGGGGTGTGGTCCTC
>JAEUIK010000561.1 GCA_016793185.1 Planctomycetaceae bacterium
AATCGCTGGGGCGTATCCCAGCCTGTCCGGGCAGCGATTTCCCCGGCGGGAGCCTGGGCCGCTCGGCGCGTAGCGGCTGAGCCTCCGCCAACCCGAAGATTCGGGTAAACTCGTCCGGGAGGGGCTTGGCGTTGACGGGCCGGCGAACCCCGATTTTGCTCGGAAGGGCATTTCGCCGGCGCTGATGAGGGAGGTGACGGAGCACCAAGGCAGACAACTCGCAGTCCAACTGGTCGGGGAGCGCGCCCAGGCGAGGATCGAGGGCGCGACCCGAAACCGCACACGAGGAGCGTTCGATGCTTGTCTACATCCTCATTGGCCTGGCCGTCGTCGTGGCGGGGTTTCTGGCACTGGTGGCCGCCCAGCCGGCCGGATTTCGGATCTCGCGCTCGACGCTGGTGGCGGCTCCGCCAGAGGTCGTTTTTGCCGAGATCAACGATTTGCGTTGCTGGAATGACTGGTCCCCCTGGGCCAAGCTCGATCCGCAAATGGAACAGCACTACGAGGGGCCACCTACGGGTGTCGGAGCCGTCTCGCGTTGGAAGGGGAACGCTCAGGTCGGCGAAGGGCGCATGGAGATCACGGAGAGTAGTTCCCCCGAGTTTGTCACGATCCAACTCGACTTCATCAAGCCGTTCCAGGCGACGAACTTCGCCCAGTTCGTGCTCGAATCGCCAGGGCACCGGCAGACGTCGGTCACATGGGCAATGTCGGGGCGGAGGAACTTCATGATGAAGCTTTTTCATCTGCTCATGAACGTGGACAAGATGCTCGGCAAACAGTTCGACCAGGGGCTGAGTCAACTCAAAGAAGTTGCCGAGCGCGCCGCTAGGACCTAGTGGGAGGCTGGAACTGCACTCGTCTGCTATGCGGAGTGCTCGCGTTGCGTGCCACTCTGCAACGCCGGCCGAATGCCTGCAGAATTCAACTCGACTCGCAGGGCTGGCGGATAACGCGTAGAATCACCCGGTCGCTTTCGGCCATTCCCCACGACCTGACTGAGGAACGCCCGTATGCCAGCCGATACGCCTGCACCTGTCACGCCCCCCTGGATGCTGTGGACCGGCCGAGTCCTGAGCGTGCTCGTGATCGCCATGCTCTTGATGAGTGCCGGCATGAAGTTGTCGCGCAGCGCCGAAGTGCTCGAGGGATTCAAGAAGTTCGGCTATCCGGAGCATACGATCGTCCCGATCGCCGTGGCCGAACTGGCCTGCGCGGTGTTGTACGCGATTCCGCAGACTTCGGTGTTGGGCGCCGCGCTGATGACGGGCTATCTGGGCGGCGCTACCGCTACGCACGTTCGGGTCGACGATCCCTTCTTGGCGCCGATCATCGCGGGCATGCTGGCTTGGGGCGGCCTCGTGCTCCGCGACAGCCGTTTGCGCGCGTTGATTCCCTGGCGTCGCTAGCGGCGGGATCATCGCATGCCCGAGTTTTACCTGTCGGCGACCGATTCCTCGGGACAGCGGGAGACTCATTGCCTCGAGGCGGACACCGCGCGAGTGGCGTACGAGCGGCTGGAACGCCAGGGGTACCGCGACATCCTGCTCCATACCAGCGACTGCGAGGCGGCGTTGCAGACGAGTTCGCGCGAACTGGGGCCGCTCTCCCCGGCCGAGGTGGTCAAGATCCGGACGCGATCGCAGCCCGAACTCGTATTGATGTTTGCCGCCCTCATCTATCGGCGGATCTGGGTGGCGATTGCCGTGGTCGTGCTGCTCGATGGCTACAACTTGCTGCACGGCGATGGCATGTTGCTACGCGGTGCCGTGACGGCCGGGGTTCTGATCGGGCCGTTTGCCCTGGCCGTGTACGCGGTGTACTTCGGCTCGGCGACGAAGTATCGCAAACTTCTCGATGCCTCCAGTTGGGGGCGTTGGCAGGAAGTCCTCGCGCTTGCTCCGCAATTGCGTGGCACGCAGGTCGGAATCGACGTTGCGGCGCGCGAAGGCGTCGCGCTGGCCGCGCTGGGGCAGGTCGAAGAGGGGTTGCGCCGCTTCGGCGCCCAGCAGACTCCCACGACGCCCCGCTGGATGTACCTGATCCACGTCGCCGAAATCCACGAAATGGCCCGCCAGTACGACCAGGCGCTCGAGTTTCATCGCCGGGCTTACGAACTGAACCCCGCCGATCCGACGGCGCAGTTGGACATGGCTATGGCCCT
>JAEUIK010000583.1 GCA_016793185.1 Planctomycetaceae bacterium
CCCTGGGGGCGTGCTGATCTGCAGGCGCTGGCCGGCAGCGCCGCGCACCGTCTGCCCCCGCGCAAGTTTGAGGCTCGCTAGCCGCAGGGGGCGCTCGGTCGGCAAGACCACGTCGCGTGGTCCGCCGGCATGTTGAACTTCCTGGGGTCCGGCTCCCCGCGGCGATGCGGAATAGCTGACCCGCGCCCCGGTTGCGGCGACCGTTCGCTCCGGCGCCGCCTGTTCCGTTGGCTGGGGCGACCGGGCCACCCATTCGGGAGTCGCCCGCCCCCGCGCCTCCCCCGCATGCGGCTGGCGCGTCAACTGCTGCGGGAGTTCGGGTTCGGTCCGCGCCGGCACGGGGCGCAGCAAGAGCGTGACGAACCCGATCGCCACAGCGGCGCCCGCGATGCTCAGGCCCCAACGCCGCCGCGGCCGCAACCGGGCCGCGAGGTGCCGCCACTCTCCCGCCGGGCGGGCCAGCGCAGCAAGACGGCTGGCAGTGCGCCGCTCCGCCGGGCGGGGAGGGGCCAGCAGAGCCTGGACCGACGCGTAAGCGGCGGGCCGGCAGGCAGGTTCACGCCGCGAGCACGCTTCGATGACTTGCGCCAGGCTTGCGGAAGTATCCGGACTGATCAAGCGAATGTTCGGAAGGCGGGCACGCGCGATCGCCGCGAGTCGCGTGGTCCGATCGCCGGCCGGCCAGGGAGATCTCCCCGCCAGCAATTGCCAAAGCAGGCAGGCCAGAGCAAAGCGGTCGCTGGTGGCCGTCGCCCGCAATCGGGGGTCGATCCGCTCGGGAGCCAGCCCATCAAGCGCGGCGGGCGGGAGATCGGCGTCGAACTGGGCGCTGGAGCTCCGCACGGCATCCAGAAATCCCGGCGCCGTCAGGACACCTTCGCCGGTCGGGGTGATCGTCAGCTCGCGCGGCGAAAGATCTCCATGTGCGATCCCGGCGGTCTCCAACTGCTCGAGCGCCGCCAGCAGACGCCGGGCCACGACCAGCACCCACTCCGGGGGCATGCGTCCGCGCCGCGCCAGCCAACTCGCGGCCGGATCGCCATCGACGGCTGGATGCGCGCCCCACACCATATCTTGCTGCGCGCCGACCTCGGTGAGCGTCCGCATCCCGTCGATCTCAAGGTGGGCCGTCCGCTGGACAAGTTGCTCGAGCCGTGCGAGCGCAGCCGGGATGTCCCGAGCCGGCAACGCGGCCGTCAGAACACGCTGCTCGCGGCGCGAATCGACGTGCCGCGCGCGAAACGCGACGAGCGGGCCCAGCCGGCTCGCGGTCCCCAGCAGCAGGTAGGGGCCCAGCCGGAGTCGAGCGGCGGCGCCCTGCTTGATGACGTCCCCCTGCTCGAGCGTGAGCGTCCGCTCTTGCACCAGCGCATCGATCCAGACGGAATCGAAATGCGTCCCCTTGCCGGCCAGCCGGCGCAGGTGACGGCGCGCGCGGGCAAAATCGCTGGGCTGGGCCAGCCCTAACGCTTGCAATTGCTCGACGAGATGTGCCGGCGGACGGGCGCGCACCAGGGGCTCCACCATCCATTGTTGGCCCAATGCAGGGCGGCGCAGCCCGAGCCGGTCCGCGCAGCCTCGTGCGAAGCCCGCGAGTGCTATCAAAAAGGGGGAATCGCCACAAGATCAGGGGGCGCGTCAGTCCCCCAGGGGTAGGCGTCGACTCCGTCCGCGGAGACTACCCTATTTCGCCGGGGTCACCTGTTCGACCATCGAGTCGAAAATTCGCAACCCCTTGAACATGCTCGAGCACTCGGCGATGAACTGCTGGTGCTCCTTGGTCTTGGCGTAGGTGCCGAGGGCGGCGCGGTCGACGAAATCAATCTGGCAGACAACATCGTAGTTTCGGTCGTTGAAGGCCCCCTTGATGTCGGAAAGCGTCCCCACCGTGAACCGGACGATTCCTTCGTGGGGAGAGAGGTACTTCTTGCAGGCGTCGATCAACTTCTGCTGCGACTCCGGCGAGTTGTCCTTCAGTGCAAAGTAGAGATCGTGCGACAGGATCGTCGCGCCGCTGGCCGGCGGCGCCGTCGGCTGCGCGTCGTCGGCGGCCGTCGCCCGCCCCACGATGGCTCCCGCCAGGGCTGCCACGCCGCACACCAGGATGATCGCGCCGCCGAATGCCAGATAACGCTTCATGAAATTTCCCTTTGTGAATTGCCGAGCGTCAGAGATTCGTAGTTGAAATCCAACCGGAGCGCTGCGCGGCGACTGGCTCACGCCAACAAACCCTCGACCACCTTGCCCGCCACGTCGGTCAAGCGGAACTCGCGTCCCTGGAAGGGATAGGTCAACCGCTCGTGGTCGAGCCCCATCAGGTGGAGGATGGTTGCCTGCAGATCGTGGACGTGGACACGGTTCTCGACGGCGTGGTAGCCCAATTCGTCGGTCGCACCGTAGGTAATGCCGCGCTTGACGCCGCCACCGGCCATCCACAGGGTAAAGGCGTGTGGATGATGGTCGCGTCCGAGCAGCTTCGAGCCGTTCCGCTCCTCGTTCATGGGGGTGCGCCCGAACTCGCCTCCCCAGATCACGAGGGTGTCGTCCAAGAGGCCGCGGCGCTTCAAGTCTTTAAGCAGGCCCGCGGTCGCCCGGTCGGTCTGCCGGCAGCGCTCGGGCAGCCCTTGCACGAGGTCGTTGTCGGGGCTGGTGCCGTGCTGGTCCCACCCCCAATGGAAGAGTTGCACGAAGCGCGTGCCTCGTTCGATCAGGCGCCGCGCGAGCAGGCAGTTGTTGGCGAACGAAATCTTGCCGGGATCGGTTCCGTAGAGCTCGTGGACCTCGGCCGGCTCTTGCGAGATATCCATCAGCTCGGGCACGCTCGATTGCATCCGATAGGCCATCTCGTACTGCTCGATCCGCGTGATCGTTTCGGGGTCGGCGTTGGCCGTGAGCTGGGCTTCGTTGAGCTGCTTGAGGGCATCCAACGAGCGCCGGCGCAGCGTGGCATCCATCCCTGGCGGATTCGACACGTACAGCACCGGGTCGCCCTGCGAGCGGAACTGAACGCCCTGGTAGACGCTGGGGAGGAAGCCGCTTCCCCAACAGGCCGTGCCGCCATCGGGCCCCGACGGTCCGGAGAGCAGCACCACGAATCCGGGCAGATTCTCGCTTTCGCTCCCCAGGCCGTAGGTCAACCAGGACCCCATGCTGGGGCGGCCTAGCCGCGACGAGCCGGTGTTGAGAAAAATCTGCGCGGGCGCGTGGTTGAACTCGTCGGTCACCATCGAACGAATGACCGCCAACTCGTCGACGACGTCGACCAAGTGCGGCATGATGTTCGACATCTCGATGCCAGATTGCCCGTACCGGGCAAACTTGTGCGGCGTCCCCAGCATCTTGGGAATGCCCTTGATGAAGGCAAACCGCTCGGTCTTGATCAGCGATTCGGGGCAGGGCTGGCCGGTGAGCTCGATCAGCTTGGGCTTGTAGTCGAAAAGATCGAGCTGCGACGGCGAGCCCGCCATGTGCAGATAGATGATCCGTTTGGCCCGGGGAGCGAAGTGCGGCGGCCTGGGCGCCAGCGGCTTCGCCGGGCGCACGTGCGGCGCCCCCGGGGATTGGGCGAGCAGCTCGCCTCCGGCCGCCTTCAGCCACTCCGGCTGC
>JAEUIK010000615.1 GCA_016793185.1 Planctomycetaceae bacterium
ACGCCATCCGGCAGGCCTGTGCCCTGCTGAAGAAGCCCAAGCTCGAGGGCTGCATTCTCTACACGTCGTCGCAGCCCTGCCCGATGTGCCTGGCGACCGCCTATTGGGCCGGCCTCGATGGGATCGTTTACGGAGCCACGGTGGCCGACTCGAAGCAGTACGGCAACTTCGACGACGCCTTCATCTACGAGCAGCTCGCCCGGCCGGCCGAGGCCAGGGCCATCTCGGAACAAATCCTGCTGCGCCCCGAGGCCGTGGAGGTCTGGAAGGAATACGAAGCGCGCACGGACAAGATCGACTACTAACGTTGCCGCGCACCCACCAGGGACGACTCACGACCGGCGAGGAGATCCCAGGGGATCTCCTCGCCGGCTGCGTTGAATTCGGCTCGCCGGGCTCGGCCTGGCGCAGCGCCTCCGGCTCACTTTTCTTGACACCCAGATCCCGCGGGGGGAGAATCCCGCGTGGCGAGCCACCCTCGCGCGGCTCCCCAGGGAAGAGGCACCGGGCGATTTTTGCCGTGCGCGCGTGGGCTCGCTCCAGGGGGCGTGTGCACGCCGACGACTCACGGTCTAGCGTTTCACTGACACGCGATCGAGGTGCCACGATGCGTTTGCTTTCATCCTGCGCTGCTGCTCTGCGATGCGCGTTTCCCCCCGTGGCGATGATGCTGCTCGTGGCGTTCTCGACGAACCTGCTGGTCGCGGCCGAAAACGATCCCGGCACGAGTTCGACCCCTGCGGCCGAGGTCGCCGCAAAATCGTCCGCGCTGGGCACCAAGATCCCGGACTTCACCCTCCGTGATCACTTGGGACGCGAAGTCAGCCTTGGCGACTTCGCCGCGAGCAAGCTGGTGGTCGTGGCCTTCCTTGGCACCGACTGTCCGCTGGTCAAGCTCTATAGCGCGCGGCTCAGCGAGACGGCCCAGAAATACGCCGCTCGGGGAGTGATGCTGATCGGCATCAATTCGAACCGCCAGGATCAGCCCCGCAAGATCGGCGCGTTCGTGCAGCAGTACGGCATCACGTTTCCGGTGCTCAAGGATCTCGACAATCGCGTCGCCGACCTGTTCGCCGCCGAGCGAACGCCGGAGATCTTCGTGCTCGACCAGGAGCGGGCGATTCGTTATCGCGGCCGCGTCGACGATCAATACGGCTTCACGACCAGCACCGGCTATGGCCGGCCCAATTTGACGCGCAGCGATCTCACAGAGGCGCTCGACGAGCTCTTGGCCGGCAAAGCGGTCAGCATGCCCGTCACCGCGGCTCCCGGCTGCTTGATCGGCCGGGTGCCGAAAGTCGAGCCGCACGGCGACGTGACCTATTCGAAGCAGATCGCCCGCATCTTCCAGAATCACTGCGTCGAATGCCATCGCCCTGGAGAGATCGCACCTTTCCCGCTGACAAACTACGAAGAGGTTTTGGGCTGGGGCGAGATGATCCAGGAAGTGCTCGACCAGGGGCGCATGCCTCCTTGGCACGCCAATCCCGCCCACGGTGAGTTCCGCAACGCGCGCCGGCTCAGCGACGAAGAGAAATCGCTGATCGCCACCTGGGTCAAGAATGGGCAGCCCGAGGGGGATCCGCGGGATCTCCCCGAGCCGCGCGTCTTTGCAGCCGGCTGGCAGATCCCCCAGCCCGACCTGGTGGTTTACATGGACGAGAAGCCTTTCCAGGTGCCGGCTGAAGGGGTCGTCGATTACATCTACTACACGGTCGACCCGGGCTTCACCGAAGATAAATGGATCAAGGCGGTCGAAGCGCGGCCGGGCAATCGCTCGGTGGTTCACCATATCATCGTGAGCATCGTCGAACCGGGCGAAACCGAGCAAGGGGCCTTTAGCCGCAGCGGAGGTCTTTGCGGGTACGCGCCGGGCATGCAAGCACGCCAGTACCCGCCGGGCGTGGGAATCTACGTTCCGGCCGGTTCGCGATTCCGTTTCCAGATGCACTACACGCCCAACGGCATCGCCTGTGAAGACCGTTCGAGCGTTGGGCTGGTCTTCGCCGATCCGCAGGAGATCAAGTTCGCCTCCGTCGGGGGCGTCTGCGGCACCGTCTCGATCAACATCCCGGCCGGCGCGCCCGACCATGTGATCGAAGCCAAGCAAAAGCTCCGCAAAGACATCGTGCTGACTGGCATGATGCCGCACACCCACGTCCGGGGACGATCGTTCCGCTACGAAGTCGACTACCCCGATGGCACGCACGAAGTGCTGTTGGACGTGCCGCACTTCGATTTCAACTGGCAGCTCTGGTACGACCTGGTTCAACCCAAAGTGATTCCCAAAGGGTCGACGATCCGCACCACCGCCCACTACGACAATTCAACGGGCAATATCTTCAATCCGGATCCGACAAAGAACATCACCTACGGCGACCAGACGTGGGAAGAAATGATGTTCGGCTGGTACTCGACGATCGAGCCGCGCGAGAAGGTCGAAAAGAAGAAATGACTGGCGGGATCGGACTTTCCCTGCGCCCCGGGGTGGCCGTACCGCGTCGAGCTGGTCGGATCGTGCTGCGCCCGTCGGGGGTATCGCCACCACGGACTCCTCAGACAGGCCCGAGCACCCACTGGCGGATGACGATTCGATCGAATCTCGTATCCTTCTATTACTATTGGGTTTACATCATCTCGACCACTTGGCGCGGCCGTAGATAATTTTGACTAAACCACCCATTCCCTGCATACTATCTGGTACGTCGCCCATTTCTGTCCGAGCGTTCTAAGTCCCTATGGGACTGCCTGTTGAGGCCCATTGAACCGCTCGTGTCGCGACCTGCTTGATCCGGAACGAGGTGGTATGCAACAGCGCCGCAGTGGGGCGAGAGGGTTCGCCATTCCTTTCGGCTGCGTCCTGCGACTGGGACTCGCGTGTGGAATCGCGGGCTTCTTGGCCGCTGCTCCGCACGTTCGCGCCGAGGAAGAGGACGAAGAGATCTTTGCCATCGTCGATGGGGAGGTGGTCCGCACGGAAGAGGATTCCGCGGCCCCCGGCGCTGAGGAGCCCGCCGCGAGGGTGAAGCCCCCCGCCGGCGCCAAGCCACCCAAGTACGCCAACCGCTTTGCCATGCCCGATCCGGCGCTCGAGTTGATCGACCCGCGGATCTATCGATTGCGGGTGATTATCCGCATCGACTCGCCGGAGTCGGCCGCGAAAAACGTCGTCGCGACGGGGCCCATCCCCATGGACTGGCCCGAGCAACGGGTCCGCCTGATCAGCGAAAAGATGACCCCGCACTGCAAGTCGAGCGAGACGGTACTCAAGGGTCAGGCTGCCTACCTGACCTTCAACGTTCCGCAGATCGCCAAAGGGGGCTCGGCCTTCGTCGAGCGGCTGTACGAGCTGACGCGCTACCGCACGCGATTCTTGCTGCCCCCCGAGGATATGAAACTCGCGCGGCAGGCGCCCAAGGAACTGAAGCCGCAACTCGCGGGCGTCCCGCCGGGCGTCGAGATCGACAGTCCGCAGATGATCGCGCTGGCCGAATCGCTGCGCGGCACCGACGAGAAGGCACCAGCCTGGGATCTGGTCAAGTCCCTCTGGAGCTGGACGCGCGACAACGTGGAGTTCCAGAACGGCGACTTCCGCGGCGCGCTCTATGCCATCGAGAATCGCTGCGGCGATTGCGAGGAGATGAGTGCGCTGTTCGTCGGACTGTGCCGGCTGAATGGCATTCACGCGCGCACGGTCTGGGTCGAGGGGCACGACTATCCCGAGTTCTACCTGCTCGACCAGCAGGGCAAGGGACACTGGATCCCCGCCCAAGTGGTCGGTCCTCCCTGGTTCGGCGAGATCACCGAGTATCGCCCCATCTTTCAGAAGGGGGATCGGTTCTACGACGGGCTGCAGAAGACCTACGTCCGGTATGTCCCCACGACGGTCCGCGGAGCCGACGCCAAAGTGCAGCCGCGCGTCGATTTCCGCCACGAGATTCTCGCCGACTCCGACATCAACGGACCTTCGTACGTGAATCCCAAGCGAGTGGTACCCTGATTTGTCTCAGCCGGCGTGGTGGATCGCGATGAGCGCAAACCCGGGCGGAGCGCGCCTGGGGAAACTGGCGGGGCCGCTCGTGCTCGGCTGCGCGGTGATCTGCGCGACAGCGGTAGCCGACGAGCCCGACAGTCGTGCCCGGCGGGCCAGCGCCACAGCGGCACCGGCACCTCGGGCCAAGAGCCCGCCCGCCGGGAAGTCGCCAGCGCAGCCCGGCGAGCGGAGGACCGCGACTCCCCCCCGGCCCGCATCAGCGCTCCCCACGGGGAGCGAAGCTCTCTTGCTCGAGCGCCGAGCGGAGCGTCTGCGAGAAGTCCCCCGGCCCCCCGCGCCTCCCACTGGTGGTTCGGAGCTGACGAATCCTATTGATCGCTTCGTGGCCGCGCGGTGGAAATCGGCGCCCGGCAAGTTCGAGGCGCAGCTGTGCGATGAGCCGACCTTTCTCCGCCGCGTCTATCTTGATGTGATCGGGGTCATCCCGACCGTCAATGAAGTGACGCGCTATCTCGGTTCGCCGTCGACGCCGACCAAACGTGAGAAACTCATCGATCAGTTGCTGGCGCGCGACGCCGACTATGCGGCGCATTGGACTCCCTTTTGGGAAGACGCGCTGGCCAGCCAGAACGTCGTCGCCCAGGGGGGAATCCCCACGCATGGCAACTACCGGGAGTGGTTGCTCGACAACTTCGCCAGGAATCGTCCGTTCGACCTGCTGGTGGCCGAACTGCTCGATCCGACGATGCCCGGCCGCAAGCCGCCGGAGTCGGAAGAAGTCCTCGGCGCGCCGCTTACGGTCGAATACGTCCGCAACGAAGACCACACCGCCACCTTGCAAACGGCGGCCAATGTCGCCCAGGTCTTTCTCGGCACGAGCATGAAATGCGCCGGGTGCCACGACCATTTCGAGAACAGCGAGTGGCCGCAAGATCGCTTTCTCGCCTTCGCGGGCCTGTTCGCTCCGCAGGACCTCGAGAAGATTCGCTGCGAGGCCCGTTCGGGCAAGTTTGTTCCGGCCCGCTTTCCCTTTGACTTGCCGAACGCGAGCGACGCAGTCCCCGCGGAACTTACCGGGCGGCTCCACCTGGCGGCCCAGTCGATCGTCGATCCCGCCAATCCCCGTTTTGCCAGAACGATCGTTAACCGCCTCTGGAAGCGGTACCTGGGGCTGGGGCTGTTCGAACCGATCGACGACTATCGCGAAGACGTCCCCGCCAGCCATCCGGAGCTGCTGGAGTGGCTGGCCTACGACTTCATGGAGCACGGTTACGATCTCAAGCACACGATTCGCTTGATTCTCACCAGCCGCACCTACCAGCTCCGCTACGACCCGGAGGTCGAGGATCACTTCAGCGCTGGCGAGAAGAACGCGCCGCGATACTTCCGGTCGCCCAGCTTGCGGCGCCTGACGGCCGAGCAGTTTCTGGACAGTGTGCGCGTCGCGACCAGCGGGACGTTCGAGGCGGGCGAGCGGACCTTCCTCGACTCGCGCTCGACGGCGCTCGCTCGAGCCTTGGGGCGTCCCGCGTCGCGCAACGAAATCAGCACGGCCCGCCCCGACGACGTGGCAATCGTCCAGTCCCTCGAGTTGCTCAACGGTCGCGAGTTGCGGCGGATGATCTACGGCAATTCACTCTTTACCGAGGGGCTCGAGCGGCAGGACCCGCGCAAGCAGGTCGATCGCCTGTACCGGATCGCGCTGAGTCGCCCGGCGACCGCGGCCGAGAAAAACGCCGGCAAGGCCTTTCTCCAGCTAGCCGAGACGCCCGTCGACGGCATGCAGGACATGCTCTGGGCGCTCGTCTGCAGCCCTGAGTTTCAATACATCAAGTAGGTGCCCGCGATGGCTTCGCGCACGAGTCGCCGAAATTTCCTGAAAAGCTCGCTGGCTTCGAGTGCGGCGCTGCTGGCGCCCGGGCTGGCGCCGACCTTGAAGGCTGCACCCGTCAGGCCGGCGGCAAAGCTGATTCCCCGGGCGGACTCGGTGATCTTCATCTGGCTCCCCGGAGGTATTGCCCAGGCCGACACCTGGGACCCGAAGCGGCACACGCCGTTCGTGGCCGGCATGAAGGGAAGCGAGCTGCTCGGGACCTGCCCGACCATTCCCACCGCAGTCGACGGGCTCGAGTTCGGCGCGGGGCTCGAGAACCTCGCCTCGGTCATGCAGCATGGCACGGTTCTCCGCAGCCTGGCGAGCGAGACCAAGTTCGGCGCGGTCCACCTCAAGGCGCAGTACGCCATGCTCACCGGCCATCTCTTCCCGGTGGGTCTCAAAGCTCCCAGTCTGGGCGCGGCCGTGGGGCGGACCCTCGGCCCCCGCGCCGAGCATGTTCCCCCCTACATCTACATCGGGCGCGACATCGACACGAGCGACCCCGAGAAACAATTCATCAGCGAAGCGATCGGCTCGGGCTTCTATGGCGTCGAGCACGCCCCCTTCATGATTCCCGACCCGACGCAGGGACTGGCCACGCTCAGCGCGCTGGCCGAGATCGGCGTCGAACGGCTCGACCGGCAACTTCAGTACCTGCATACGCTCGAAGGACTGTCCACACCGAACTTGCGCAAGTCCCCCACGGCCCAGCGCTACCTGCAGATGGTCGACTCGGCCCGGGCGATCATGGACTCGCCCATCAAGCGAGCCTTCGACTACGCCCGGGAGGAGCGCCCCGAGGTGCTGGCGGCGTACACCCCCGACATCACCGCGGGCGACCTGCTCGACAAGTCGTACTTCTTCGGCAAGCGTTTCGGGCACGGGCTGTTGCTCGCGCGGCGCCTGGTCGAGTCGGGGGCGCGCTTCGTGCAGGTGGAGTACCAGTATGGCCCCTTCCGCGGGTTCGACATGCACGAGGATGGCCAGGCCCGGATGGTCGAGATGAAAAAGCAGATCGACGCGCCGATCGCGCAGCTCATTCGCGATCTGGCCGAGCGCGACCTGCTCGCCCGTACGCTCGTCGTGATCGCCACCGAGTTCGGCCGCACCATCGCCAATCAACCCAAGGCGGGCGTCGAGCCGATCGGCTTTGCCGAAAGCCAGTCGGGCGAGCAGCTCATCCTTGAAGATCGGAAGATGTACGGCTTCCACGGCCATTTCAGCAGCGCCAACTGCATGCTCTTCTTCGGCGGAGGTTTCCAGCCGGGCCTCGTGTATGGACGCACCGCCGACCGACATCCCATGGTCGCCGTCGAGAATCCCGTGGCTCTGACCGACGTGCACGCCACAATCTACAAGGCACTGGGCATCCCGGCCGACACGCACTACGTGACTGAAGGCCGCCCTTTCTACGTGACCAAGGATGGCAAAGGCAAAGCCATCGACGCCCTCCTGGCTTGACGGCGCGCGCAATCGGGCCTAACTCGTCGCTCCCGCCCACAAAGATTCGCGTCGACTCGACGAATACTCACTATTCGCGGGCCTGATGCCATCCCCCCAGCTATCAGCAGGCGATAAGATTGGAAGTATGTAGTGCCGATGGATTTCGCGCGCGTCCGTCGAATTCCTGGCGCGAATTCTTAGCGGGGCATCTGCCCGTGCCTGACGCCGTCGCGCGACCCTCTCCGGCTTGCTTCCCGCCCGGGTGTGCCGGAGAATATCGCCGAAGAGACGCGGGCAGCGAACGGCGGTTGATGGCTGTGCGTGCCATCCTGCCCGGTCGTCGCAGCGGATCGTGAGGAGCCAGCTTTCATGAGTTCAGGCGTGAATGACAAGACTGCCAGCCAGGTCCCTCTCTCAACCGACCCCGCGGCGCCCGACGAGGCCGCGGCAGGAGTGCGCTTTCGCCACCTGATCATGGGTCTGGCGGTCAAGGGCGGGGGCGCCGGCATCCGCTTCCTGACCTGGACGATCCGCGCGTTCTGGTACGTCGCCCTGGCGATCTACTGCCTGCCGGTCCTGATCAACCTGCGGGCGCTGTGGCGCTATCAAGCGACCGGCAAGCTCGTGGTCCGCAGTTACGATCCCTTTATGTACGCCTGGATCGTCATCACGGCGGCGCCGCTCTTGAGCCTGGCCGAGTGGTTCGGCAGTTCGCCGCTCTACCTGGGATACATTTACCTGGTGATCGTTTCCTATGCCTTCTACACGGCCGGCCGCGACGTCACCTGGCGCCGCGGATGGGTCGTGTTCGCCTTTGCCCTGGCGGTGCTGGCCGCCATCTGGGCACTGGGGGAACGGATGGAGTACGCCTTCTTTCGCAAAGCGGGCGAAGCGCTGGCCGAGACGGGGGTTGTTTTCCCGCGTACCTGGGCCCTGGGCCTGTCGGCCATCCTCTTCGTCCTGTATGTGCAGATGCTGATCGAGCGATTCGTGAGTGGAACGCTGACCTTGGAGGGAGACAAGCTCCTGGTCAAGGAACTGGGCGAATCGGCCGCCGACCATGAACGTTCGGCCTATAGCATCGTCGCCCGGACGGATGATGTGAATGAGTTCATCCTCGGCTTCAGCAAGTCGCTCATCCTGCGGCCGCGGAGCAGCAAGGATCCCGAGTATCAGTTTCGCCACGTGCCGGGCCTGTCGTACCTGATGCCGACCATTCTGGCGCTGACCACGAACCGCGGATCGCGCAGCGACGAACTGGATGACCACGGCGCCGGCGATGGTCACGCCGAGGGAGATGGCGACCACCACGGTTGAAGCCCGGCGAGCTGCGCGCAGTCAGCCGCGAACTGCCGAGCGCCAGCGACCTGCAGTACCGACACGGCGAGGCAACGATGAGCCGGACGATTGCTGACGATGTGGGAACGTGTACGGTCCCTCCCGGCATCTGCCTGATTCTCGGTCTCGCGCTCGACGAGGCCGATCAGCATCCGGCCGGGAGCGCGCTGGGGGAAACCGCGCGCAACGTGGTGCGCAACTATGAGCGCTACCGCGACTCGTTTCCGCCGGCGTCCGACCCGTTCAACGAAATGAACCATTACATCGCGATCGGGCTCGACCTGGCCCGGGGACGGCGGACGCGCAAAGAGACCAAGCGCTTGATGTACGAGAACGCCGACCACGAGCTGCGCACCGAACACGATCGCTTTGTCAACAAGGCGCTCTTGGGGGGTATGCTCAAGGGAGGCATGAAGGTCATTATTCTCAGCGGCATGGGCGCCCTCCTCACGCCGCTCTTGTTCGCCTATTTCGGCTTCACCCAGGAGCAGCAGCGCGGCTCGATCGATCCCAAG
>JAEUIK010000634.1 GCA_016793185.1 Planctomycetaceae bacterium
CCCTTGGGCGGGGCAGGGGTAGCTGGGGCACGGCGAGGCGGCGAGACCGCGGGTGCCCCGCGGGTGCGCGGTCAGTCCGCGGTTTGCGCCTGGCAGGGGGCTACTGCATCCGCTGGTCCGGGGGGCGGACCCAATCGAGACCCGCTTCCTGCTCGAGTTGCGCGATCCAGTTCTGCACCAGATCGCGTTCTTCTTCCAGTCCGGCCCCCATGTAGGTTCGATAAGGGGCGACCATGAAGGACTCGCGCAACACGACGTCGGCCGGGGAAAAGTTCGTCACTTGCACGACGTAAGCGACCGTCTGCGGGGCGTTGAGCGCAGCCCCCGCCTGGGACGGCTGCAAATTGAAAACCGTCCGCATGAACTCGCTGCCGGCCCGGTCGACGCCCGGGAGCTCGGTGAGCTGGGGCACCGTGGGGGCGCCGTCGGGCGAACGGGCGGCCGATTCGGTCAACCAACTGAATTCGCCCGTCTCCGACACCTGATAGGTTCCCGCATCGCCAAAGACTTCCTGGAGCGTCTTGCCGGCGGTGTTGACTTGCTGCGCCAGCTCCTGGGCCTTTTTCAAGGCGAGTTCGCGCGCCTGCTGGAACTTCCACGCCCGAGTGACCGCTTCGAGCGCCTCCTCGAAGGAGGGAACAAAATCCCGTTTTTCCTCGACCTTCCAGAAGAGGAACTGGTTGCCGTCGGCGTCGGCCGAGTTTCGCGGGGTACGCAACCGCAGCGCCGCGAAAGCTGCTTCGGCGAACATCTGATTGCCGTTGACGATCGATTTGCCCAACTCGGTCTCGGCGACGTTGAATGGCGAAACCAGCGGTGTCGACGCAAATTCGACACCGTTCTCGGCGGCGAGCTTGGCCCAATCGGGCGTCTGCGGGGCGGGGCCGGCCTTCTCGGCGCCTTGCTCCTGCGTGAGCAGCTCGTGGTCGGCGAGTTGATTGGCGTACTCGTCGACGGCATCGGCCAGGCGCTGGAACACCACACGGACCTTGTCGCCGACGCGCTGACGCCGCAGCAACTCGCGAATCCGTTCTTCGACGCGCCACAGCGGCTCGTAGTCGGGATTCGGCCCGTCCAGGATGCTGTCGGGCAGCATGAGTGATTCATCGGGCTCAATCGAGGGGACGGCTGGCTTGGCCGCAGCGGCGTCAGCCGGCTTGTCGTCAGCGGCGGGCGGATTCTCGCTGGCGGCCGTGGCGGGATCGGGCTCACCTCCCTCGGCCGGAGGCGCCGCTTCGCTCGGCGGAGTCGTTTCGGGCGTGGCCACTGCGGCCGCAGGCTCGTTGGCGGTCGACTCCGCCGCGGGCGCCGGCTCCGAGGCTTCGGCCTCCTGCGCACCAGCGTCATCGCCGCCATTCCCTTGTGGACCTTCCCCGGGCGTGTCGCCAGTCGGGGGATCGCTGGGAGGGGCGTCCGTGCTTGGCGCGGCTTCGCTGGCTGCCGGCGAACTCTCGGGCGTCTCCGGCGCGGGCGCCTTTTCCTCTGCGGCGGGCTCCGTTTCTTTCGCCGGCTCGACTGTCTTTGGCGGTGCGACCTGAAAGCCGCTGTAGAGGAACTGCGACTGCTTGTTCTTTTCGTAGTAGTCGCGAATATCCGCGTCGCTCACCTCAATGGTGGACGCGAACTTCTCGTAGTCGGCCTTGAAGTAATCGAACTTTCCTTTCTCCGGCTCGTGGAACCCCGGCTCCGGACTGTCGGGAAAGCTGTAGTCGTCGCGGTGGGCCTGGTACAGCGCCTGCAATTGGGCTTCGGTCGGCTCGCCGACTTGCGCCAGGAACCCGTCAACCGGCAGCCCCATCGTCTGGGCGGTCGCGCGATGATTCAGCCGCTCGAAATAATCCCAGCGGACTCC
>JAEUIK010000635.1 GCA_016793185.1 Planctomycetaceae bacterium
GTCCAAAACGCACATCGTGGTATGTCGCCAATGAACGTCCAACCCAATAAAATGACGCATGGAAGTCTCCTCCGGGAAAGCGGTTTGCAAACAGAACACCCGCCATCGTACTTGAGGAGACTTCCTTCATAGTTTCATGCCTACCGCTGCCGTGGGTCACCCGGCAGTTCGATACCTGAACTCAAGTGTTCGTCCCCTCGCCCCGGTACTCCGGGGAGAGGGCCAGGGTGAGGGGTCTTCGAACTGCTGCCGACGTTCCAACGCGCTCGTCGATTCAACACCAACCCGCGCTGCCCCTCATCCGGCCTGTCGGCCACCTTATCCCCGCTACGCGGGGAGAAGGGTTTTCTTGTCCCCTCGCCCCGGTACTCCGGGGAGAGGGTTAGGGTGAGGGGTCTTGGCCCTGCTCTCGACGTTCATTCACTGTTGTCAATTCAACGCCAGACCGCGCCGCCCCTCATCCGGCCTGTCGGCCACCTTCTCCCCGCAACGCGGGGAGAAGGGTTCGCGCGCAGCGCCGTGATCTGAATGCTCGATTTACCTCACGTTTGCACGGGCAGGGAAACAGCCTAGGTACCCAGCCTGGATACGTAATATACTGGATGCTCGATCTCCTTCACTGCGCGATGGTCCGCGAGGAATTCTGCTCGCTAACCAACCATGAACCACTCCAATCTCACGGCAGACGGCTCGGCGCGGGCGGGTGATGAGCAAGGCCAGAGCGTCTTTATCGCCCGCGGTCTGACCAAGACTTACCACATGGGAGAGGTCACCGTGCAGGCGCTGCGCGGCGTCGACCTCGACCTGTACGCCGGCGAGTTCGTGGTCTTGCTGGGACCGTCGGGGAGCGGCAAATCCACTTTGCTGAACATCCTGGGGGGACTCGATGTTCCCACCTCAGGCGAGGTCTTCTACCGCGACCAGGACCTGACGCACAGCGACGAAGGAGCGCTTACTCGCTATCGCCGCGATCATGTCGGATTCGTGTTCCAGTTCTATAACCTGATCCCCAGCCTGACGGCCCAGGAGAACGTCGCGCTGGTGACCGATATCGCCCGCGATCCGTTACCGCCGGCCGAGGCCCTGCAACTGGTGGATCTGGGAGACCGTCTTGATCACTTTCCGGCGCAGCTCTCGGGGGGCGAGCAGCAGCGCGTCGCCATCGCCCGCGCGATCGCCAAGCGGCCCGCCGTGCTGCTCTGCGACGAACCGACAGGTGCGCTCGACGTACAGACCGGGATCGTGGTGCTTGAAGCGATCGAGCGGGTCAATCGCGAATTAGGGACGACGACCGCCGTGATCACGCACAACGCGGCGATCGCCCAAATGGCCGATCGGGTGATCTCGCTGGGGGATGGGCTGATCACGCACATCACCCGCAACGAGCGACGGCTCGCCCCGCGGGCACTCGAATGGTAGGTCCATGACAGCCCTGCATCGCAAGCTGCTGCGAAATCTCTGGAGCATGAAGGGGCAGGTGCTGGCCATCTGCCTCGTCGTGGCCTCCGGGGTCGCACTGTTCGTAATGACGCTCAGCGCGCTGCACTCGCTGTCGTTGACCAAGGACACCTACTACGAACGCTACCGCTTCGCCCAGGTGTTTGCCCATTTGAAGCGGGCGCCGAATTCGCTGGCGCCGCGCATCGCCGAGATCCCGGGCGTCGCGGCGCTCGACACGCGGGTGACGTTCGACGTGACGCTCGACGTGCCCGACCTCGACGAGCCGGCGGTCGGCCGGTTGGTCTCGCTTCCCAAGCACCCCGACACCGGCTTGAACCGCGTTTATCTGCGGCGCGGACGGTTTCCCGAGCCGCTGGCCGACCACGAGGTGCTGGTGAGCGAGGGATTCGCCGACGCCCACCGATTCGAGCCAGGCGACAGCGTGCAGGCGATCATCAATGGCCGCCGCAAGCTGCTGAAGATCGTCGGCGTCGCATTGTCGCCCGAGTACATCTACCAGATTCGACCGGGCGATATTTTTCCGGACGAGCTGCGGTTCGGCATCTTTTGGATGAACCGGCAGCCCCTGGCGACAGCCTTCGACATGGATGGCGCATTCAACGACATTGGGCTGCTGTTGATGCCCGGGGCGAGCGAAGCCGAGGTCATTCGCCGTCTCGATCTGCTGACCGAAGCCTACGGCGGGCTTGGCGCTTATGGGCGCAACGACCAGGTCTCCAACCGCTTTATCTCGGACGAGATCAAGCAGCTCGGGAATATGGCGCGGATCGTGCCCGTGATTTTCCTCTCGGTGGCGGCCTTTCTGCTCAATATGGTCCTCGCGCGGATCATCAGCACGCAGCGCGAACAGATCGCGGCACTCAAGGCCTTCGGTTACGGCAATTGGGCGATCGGCTTCCATTATCTCGAGCTGGTGCTGTTCATCACGCTGGTCGGCGCGGTAATTGGGACGATCGCGGGCGCTTATCTCGGCCACGACCTGACCCGGCTCTACGCCCGTTTCTATCGCTTTCCCATCCTCACCTACCGACTGCCGGTCCGGGTCATCGTGTTCGGAGCTGGCGTGAGCTGCCTGGCGGGCATCGGGGGCGCGGTCGGCGCCGTGCGCCAGGCCATCCGGCTCCCCCCGGCCGAGGCCATGCGCCCCGAACCGCCGGCCAACTATCGGCCGACGCTCGTCGAGCGGCTGGGCTGGTCCCAGTTGCTCACTCAGCCCGAGCGAATGATTCTCCGCCACCTGGAGCGGCGACCGATCAAGTCGGCGCTGTCGGTGCTGGGGATCGCCCTGGCCGCGGCACTGCTGGTGCTGGGGAGCTACGTAAAGGACTCGCTCGACTACATCATCGAAGCGCAATTCCAGCTTTCGCAGCGGCAGGATGTGACGGTGACGTTTGTCGAGCCGACCTCGAGCATCGCTCGCCACGAGTTGCAGCACCTGCCGGGCGTGATCCGGGGCGAGCCGTTTCGCGCCGTGCCGGTGCGGATGCGCTTCGAGCACCGCTCGCGGCGGATGTCGATTATGGGGCTCCCGCCCAACGGCGAACTGCAACGGCTGCTCGACGATCGGCTGCGATTCTTCCAGTTGCCGCAGGAGGGGCTGGTGCTCTCGGCCAAGCTCGGCAAGTTACTGGGGCTCAAAGTCGGCGACCTGGTGACCGTCGAGGTCCTCGAAGGGGAGCGCCCCGTGCGGCAGGTCCCCGTCGCGGCGATGTTCTCCGAATTCATCGGCCTGTCGGCCTACATGAACCTGGCCAGCCTCAATCGGCTGCTCCGCGAAGGCTCGAGCATCTCGGGCGAGTTTCTCTCCGTCGATCCGCAACAGGCGAACGAACTGTACGCCGAGCTGAAAGAAACTCCCCGTGTGGCAAGCGTGACGATCAAGCAATCGGCGCTGGCGGCCTTCGAGAAGACACTGGCCGAGAATATGCTGCGGATGACGTTTTTCAATGTGATGTTCTCGACCGTGATTGCCTTCGGTGTCGTCTACAACAGCGCGCAGATCTCGCTCGCCGAGCGCAGCCGCGAGCTGGCGACGTTGCGCGTGATTGGCTTCACGCGTGGCGAGATCTCGCGGATTCTGCTGGGCGAGCTCGCGGTTCTGAGCGCTCTAGCTATCCCCCTGGGATTGACGCTAGGCTGTGCCCTGGCGCACTTGACGGCCCTGGCCTTCGATACCGAGCTGTATCGGATCCCGGCCATCATTGTTCCCAAGACCCTCCTATTCGCCGCGACGGTAGTGCTGGTCGCGACCGTGCTGTCGGGATTGGTCGTGCGGCGCAAGTTGGATCATCTCGACCTGGTTGGCGTCCTCAAGACAAGGGAGTAAGCGTCTCGTGGCCGGGGTAAGAGTAACGCGGCGTGTCCTGCAAGTCGGCGTCGGCCTCCTGGTTGCGGCGGCCATCGCCTACGCGCTCTGGCCGCAGCCGGTGCCGGCCGACTTTGGCCGCGTCGTCCGCGGCCCGCTCGATGTCGTCGTCGAGGAGGAAGGCAAGACCCGGATTCGCGAGCGTTATATCGTCTCGGCGCCGCTCGCCGGCCGCATGCAGCGCATCACGCTCAAGGCGGGGGACCCCGTCGTCGCCGGTAAGACGCTCTTGGCCACCATCGAACCGGGCGATCCCGCGCTGCTCGACGCTCGAGCCGTCGCCGAAGCCGACGCGAAGGTCAAGGCAGCCACGGCCGCGGTCGAGCAGACCGAGCCGCAGCTCGAGCAGGCCAAGGTCGCGCTGGACTTTGCCCAGTCGCAGTACAAGCGCATCAAGCAACAGATCGAGCGGAACGTCTCGACGCAGGAAGATCTCGAGCGTGTCGAAATGCTCGTGCGCTCGCGCAGCGAAGAGCTCCGCTCGGCGCAGTTCGCCCGGCAAATCGCCCAATTCGAGCTGGAGCTGGCCAAGGCGGCGCTTCCCAAGTCTGCTGCTACGAGCGATTCGATCGCGACCCAGTGGCGCGTCGAGATCCACTCTCCGATCGATGGCCGCGTGCTGCGGGTGCTGCACGAGAGCGCCGGCATCGTCACGCCGGCGACCCAGTTGCTCGAGCTGGGCGACCCGACCGATCTGGAGATCGAAGTGGACGTCCTCTCGAGCGATGCGGTGAAGGTCGAACCCGGAGCGCGAACGCTGCTGGTGCATTGGGGACGCGACGAACCGATCGAGGGACGCGTGCGGCTGGTCGAGCCGTCGGCCTTCACCAAGATCTCGGCGCTGGGAGTCGAAGAACAGCGCGTGAACGTGATCATCGACTTCACCGACCCGGCCGCCAAGCGCGAATCGCTCGGCGACGCGTACCGCGTCGAAGCCCGGATCGTGGTCTGGCATGCCGACGCGGTGCTCAAGGTGCCCGGCTCGGCGCTCTTCCGCCACGAGGAAAAATGGTCGGTGTACGAGGTGGTCGCCGGCCTGGCCAGGCTGCGTCCGGTCGAAATCGGCCACCGGAACGACCTGGAAGCGGAAATCCTGTCGGGGCTCGCGGAAAATGCTGTCGTGATCCTGCACCCCAGTGATAGAATCACCGACGGTACGCGCGTCGAAGCACGCTGAAGTTCCCATCGGGCGATTCTCGCCAGTGGCGCCCCGTGAGTGCGTGTTTGTTGGCGGATGCGGGGCGCTGTGCATTCGCTAGCAGTGGTACACGGTTTGCACCCGCGTTCAGCCGCCGCGTTTGTCGCGACCTCCGCGACTCGCGCGAGCTGAACCTCGCGGCAAGGCGTGTCCCTGCGCGGACGACAACGCGCAACCGGGCCGGACCCATCTCACAGGGGTGCAGTTGGATCTGGAAGGGTAATTGCTATGGCGGCTGTGCGAATTGGGCACGACCGGCGCCGCGTCGTGCGCGCGCTGGCCCTGACGGCGAGCGTGATCTTAGGAGTTCTCTTGTTGCCAGCGCCCGAGGGCTGGGCTGCCTCGCCCCCGTTGACCTTCACGCGAATCGCCACCGGCTTCGACGATCCAGTTTTCGCTGCGGCCGCTCCCGGCGATCCGAGCAGGCTCTTTGTCGTCGAGAAAACCGGCTCGATCCGCATCATCGAGAACGGCGCGGTGCTCGCCACTCCCTTCCTGAATATCAGCTCGATCGTCAAGAGCGACGGCAACGAACAGGGCTTGCTGGGGCTGGCCTTCGACCCCAACTATCAGATCAATCGCAAGTTTTACGTTAACTACATCGACCTCAACGGCAACACGAGCGTGGCGAGCTACCAGGCCTCGGCCACGGATCCACGCGTGGCCAATACCGCCCGCACGCCCATCCTGTCGATCGCGCAGCCGTACTCCAATCACAACGGCGGCTGGCTGGGGTTCGGTTCCGATAACTATCTGTATATCGCCAGCGGCGACGGCGGCGATGCCAACGACCCCGGCAATCGCGCCCAGAACCTCGACACGCTCTTGGGCAAGATGCTTCGCATCGACCCGAACGGCGCCGATGCGTTTCCCGCCGACGCCAACCGCAATTACGCGATTCCCGCCACGAATCCCTTCGTCAATCGCAGCGGAGCCGATGAGATCTGGGCCTACGGCCTGCGCAATCCCTGGCGCAACAGTTTCGACGCGCAGACCGGCGCTCTCTACATCGCCGACGTCGGGCAAGGGGCGCGCGAAGAAATCAACTACCAGGGCCCCGCCTCTGCCGGCGGCGAGAATTACGGCTGGCGTGCCTGGGAGGGGACGCAAGCCACCGGGCTCTCCGGGCTGAATACCACCTCGCCCGCGACGTTTCCGATCCACGAGTACGCCCACTCCAGCGGAAATATCTCGGTCACCGGCGGCTACGTCTACCGCGGCGACGAGATCGAAGGCCTCGCCGGAACGTATTTCTTCGGCGACTATGGGTCAGCCCGGATCTGGTCCTTCCGCTACGACGGAACCACCAAGTCCGAGTTCCAGCAGCGCAACGCGGAACTCGTCCCGGATGTCGGTACGCTGAACCGGATTTCCTCCTTCGGGCAAGGGGCCGCCGGCGAACTGTATGTCATCGACATCGATGGCGACATCTTCCGGATCGGCTCGCGGATCTACGGCGACGCCAATAACGACCGGCTGGTGGACGGCGCCGATTACACGATCTGGGCCGATCACTACCTGCAGTCCAACCAGGGATTCAACCTGGGAGACTTCAACCGCGACGGACTCGTCGATGGCGCCGACTACACGCTGTGGGCCGATCACTACCAGCCGGCGCTGGCCATCTGGGCCGTCCCCGAACCGGCGACTTGGATCCTGGCCACGACCGGACTAACGGTCGGGAGTCTGCTCCGTGTACGGCGCGCGGGCAGGATGTTCGCACGCAGGCCTGTTCGCTAACAGGGGGCGCGAGTCGCCTACTTGCCTAGCTCGTTCAATAGTTCCTGGGCGCCGTAGATCTTCTCGAGCGCCTCGGAGATGGCCGCCGAGTGGACCGAGACGCTGCGGGCGACCTGGTCGGTGTAGGCGTACGCCAGCACCAGCGATTGGATGTTGCCGTCGAAGATGATGCCCACGACCTCGCCGGCGCGATTCACAACCGGGCTGCCCGAGTTGCCGCCGATAATGTCAGCCGTGCTCACAAAATTAAAGGGCGTGTCGAGATTGATGTCTTTCTTGTGCGCCAGCCAGCTCTCGGGCAGTTTGAAAGGATAGACGTTTCCGTGTGCAGCGGCGTGCTCGTAGGCGCCACCCATCGTGGTCCAGGGGGGAATCCACTTGCCA
>JAEUIK010000641.1 GCA_016793185.1 Planctomycetaceae bacterium
CGGCAAGTGATTGCTCGCCCGGCCCGGGTGATTCATAATCCGGTCGCTTGCGTTCGCAAGCGGGCCGCCGCCGATCGTCCCGTGGGGGCGACGATGGGGCGTCCTGCATCATCTCCGTGAGGTGGCACTCGTATGCGGATCCTACGCACTTTGGTCGTGACCTGCGCGCTGGCCGGCGCGACGATGGCAGGGTGGCAACACGCGTTGCTGGCGGGTGATTCGACTCCCGCGGCCCCGCCGGCCAAACCGGGCGAGTGGCGCTACTACGGCGGCGACGCGGGGAGCACCAAGTACTCGGCGCTCGACCAGATCAACAAAGAGAACGCCGGCAAGCTGAAAGTTGTCTGGACCTGGGACTCGCCGGATCTCCCTTTGCAAAAAGAGAATCGCTCGCTCGGCTCCTTCGCCTACGAGGCGACGCCCATCATGGTCGGCGACACGCTCTATGCCAGCACGTCGCTCGCGCAAGTCGCGGCCGTCGATCCCGCGACCGGCAAGAACCGCTGGGTCTTCAATCCCGAGGGCTATAGCGCCGGTCGGCCGACGAACCTCGGCTACGTGCATCGCGGTCTGGCGTATTGGACCGATGGCAACCAAGAGCGGCTCTACATCGCTTCGCACGACGCGAAGCTCTGGGCGATCGACGCCAAGACGGGCCAGCCGATCTCGGAGTTCGGCGACCAGGGGAAGGTCGATCTGACCAAGCAGATTCCCCGCGCACAGGCCGCGCGGAACTACACGATGACCTCGCCGCCGGTCGTGTGCCGCAACGTCGTGATCGTGGGCTCGTCGATCTCCGACGGGCCGCAGTTCAAGGAAGCGCCGCGCGGCGACGTGCAGGCCTTTGACGTGTTGACGGGCAAGCCTGCGTGGGTCTTTCATGCCATTCCCCAGGAAGGAGAGTTTGGCAACGACACCTGGGAAGGGGATTCCTGGAAGTACACGGGCAACGCCAACGTCTGGACGCTGATGAGCACCGACGAAGCCCTCGGCTACGTCTACCTGCCGATGAGTACGCCCACCAATGATTGGTACGGCGGGCATCGCCTGGGCGACGGCCTGTTTGCCGAATGCCTGGTATGCGTCGATGTGACGACGGGGCAGCGCGTGTGGCACTTCCAGACCGTTCATCACGGCGTCTGGGACTATGATCTGCCCGGCGCGCCCGTGCTGTGCGATCTCAAGGTCGACGGCCAGCCGATCAAGGCGGTGGCGCAGATCACAAAGACGGGCTTTACGTTCGTCTTCGATCGCGTGACGGGCAAGCCCGTCTGGCCGATCGAGGAACGCCCCGTGCCTCCCTCGACCGTGCCGGGTGAAAAGCTTTCGCCGACGCAGCCCCACCCGACCCGGCCCGCCCCCTACGAGCGGCAGGGCTCGACCGAAGATAACCTGATCGATTTCACGCCCGAGTTGCGGGCGGAAGGGAAGGCGATTCTCGACAAGTACGATCACGGCCCGCTCTTCACGCCCCCGACGGAGCGCGGCACGGTGAACCTGCCGGGCTGGGCGGGGGGCGCGAACTGGTGGGGAGCGGCCTTCGATCCGGATACGGGGCTGTTCTACGTACCGTCAGTGACGTCGCCGATTACCGTCAAGCTGAACAAACCCGATCCGGCCCGGTCGAACTTCAATTACGTTCGCGGCGGCCCTCCCTTGGGCGGCGGACTTGATGGCCCCCGCGGGTTGCCGTTGTTCAAGCCGCCGTATGGTCGGATCACGGCGATCAATCTGCACACCGGCGATCATGCCTGGATGGTGCCCCACGGCGACGGACCGCGGAAGAAGGTGAGCGAGATTGTCGGCCGCGACGTGGGACCGCTCGGCAGCGGCGGCGGCGGCCCCCTACTGACCAAGACGCTGTTATTCGTCGGGCAGGGAGCGACCGGTCGCGGCGGACGTGGCGGCGGCGACGAGCACGTCTTGCGCGCGTTCGACAAGGCCACCGGCGAGATCGTCGCGGCCGCGGTTCTGCCCGGCTCGCCCAGCAGCACGCCGATGACCTACCTGGCGGGCGGCAAGCAGTACATCGTGCTTGGCACGCAAAAGGGGCAACTCGTGGCGCTGGCGTTGGAGGAGTGAGGGCGACGAGGCCTAACCGCCCGCGGGGCTCGTCGCTGTGATTCCTGAATAGCGGCTAAAGTCAGCGGAGTTCAGTGTCAAAATGGTGGCGACACCATGTTCCAGCATGACGGCTGCCAACCGCGCGTCGTGTACCGCTGCGCCCTGGATGCTGTGACTGGACAGTAGTTCCTTCCAGCGAGCGTAAGTGGCCGCTGACTCTGTCAAGACATCGCACACCTGTTCAATGATGCGAACGCGCCGGGCAGTTCGCTCGCCGTCATGACCGAAGCCACCCCTGGCGGATGCCGGACGCGTCGAGACGTTCCAGAACTCGGCGATGTTCTGGGCGGTGGTCATCAGGGGCTCGCCTTGCCGCCGGAGTTGAGTGAGCGCACGGCGAATCGCGGCGTGATGCGGGTCATTGCGTTCGAACAAACGCAACAAGATTCCTGTGTCGATCAAGACAGCCATCAGTCGTGCTGCGCGTAGATGTCGGATCGCGAGAAGTCCGCCGGCAATAATGGGGCTTCGGTCAGCTCACGGTCAAGCAACTCCTCGAGCTCGGCCGCCGGCACCTTGCGGACAAGCGGGCCCGCGGTGTCAAGCATTCGTCGCAAGTACTCGCCAACCGAGATGCCCAGCGCCGCAGCGCGAGCCTCGAGCGATCGGGCCGTTTGATCGTCCACATTGATGGTCGCCATAATCTTCACACTGTCGCTGAATGCTCTGTGCGGGTCCGGAAATGCCGACGTTATCCCCAGGAGGGAAGGTCCGCCGGAAGTGGCAGCCCGGTTAGTCGGCTGGGCCCGCGCAATTATAGTTGATGGCCCTTGGGGAGGCAGCCAGATTAACCCTGTGCAGGCAAGGCGCTGGGCACGCGCCGGTCAGGACACCGGTGGGATTCCCCCATGATTCAGCGGCCGGCAGGTATTGGACACCGTCGCTTCCGGCGTCAATAATCGACTTAACCAAAGGAGGAACCAATGAAGTTCGGTCTAGCACTCGCGGTGGGATGGTTGCTGGCCGTCGCCGCGCCGGTTGGGGCCCAGTTGCCGGCCGATGCGGTGATTCTCGAGAAGGTCAAGATCGCCGAAAAGCAGAAGTCGACCGACTTGTGCCCGGTGTATCTCCAGGAGTCGGATCCCAAGCTGCCCGTCTGGGAGTACCAGGGAGTCAAGTATCGCGGCAGCAAGCCCGACGCGCAGGAAAAGTTCCTCAAAGACCCTGAAAAGTACGCCCAAGCGGCGCAGAAGCAACGCTTCGTCAACAACTTCAAGCTGGCCATGAGCACCATCTGGTGCCCCGTGACCGACGAAGTGACGCCCGGCGGACTCACCCAATGGAAGAAGCTCGGCTTTACCTGGGAGAGCTGCTGCGCGTTCTGCGACGAGACCGTGAGCGACGACGATTTTCCGCTGGCGCTCAAAAAGCTCGAGGAGCGCGCGCTCAAGACGTACGAGCTGATCGGCGCCAAGTACACGGAAGGGGCCAAGAGCCCCGTCGACGGCGCGATCAAGAAGCCGGAAGAATGACCGCCCCGCCGCTCAACCGCGCGGCGGCTCAAGGGTCGGGCAGCGGCTCCAGCCCCGCCCGCGTGGCGGCGGCGCGCCACACCGCGCGATCGACCGAGTCGGTCACGTACCGCAGGCTGCCGTCGCAGAATAGCGCGTTCACGCCGCTGGAGTGGTAGCTCCGCGCGGCGAACAAACCGCGCTGTTGCGGCAGGTTCATGCAGTCCCAGGTCTCGGCATTGGGACGGTAGTAGTGATTGTAAAGCGTATTGCCATAGTTGCCGAGAATCCACTTGCCCCCGCGTTGGTGAAACCAGCCGCCAGACTCGGGCGCGGCGCAGCCTGAATCGCTTACGGGAACGGCATTGCTGAGTTCGTGGATGTAGCTGGCCGTCTGCAGTCCGGCCGGCGTCGCCGCGATGGTCTGCCCGGGACCGAGCGTTCGCTCGCTGAAAGCGATGGTGTGCGAAGTGCCATCGCGGAAATCGCGGAACCTCACGCGCGACGTGAGAAAGAAGACTCCGTCGGCTTGCACCAGCGTGCCGCCGTCGAGGCTGCCGCTGCCGACGTTGCCGGCGTAGTTCGTGCCGCCGAACTCGATCCCGACGATGCGCCCAACCGCGGGATCGGTGGGGCACAGCAGCACCGGCACTGCCTGGATCGCCGCGGGGTAATTGCGCGCCCCGCTATAGGGAACGCCGGCAATGACCACGGTCGTCGGCGCCTGGTCGAAGTCGATCGTCCCTTCCAGCGACGACTGCTCGACGAACGGCAGCAGGTATGCCTGCGGCGAAAAGATCCGTGGCGCGGGTCCGCCCCGGCCAGGGGGAAAGTGCTGGGCGTACTCGTGAAACTGATGCAGCGCCAGACCGAGTTGCCGCAGGTTGCTGCCGCAGGCGCTGCGGCGCCCCGCCTCGCGCGCCGCCTGCACGGCCGGCAGCAGCAGGCCGATCAGCAGTCCGACGATCGCGATCACGACCAGGAGCTCGACGAGGGTAAAGCCGCGCGCCGCGCGCGGGCTCGCCCACGCGCCGCGCGCGCGTCCGGGGCGACCTGGCGATGGTGCGCGATTCCAGTGAGTCCCCATGGCGTGCGACAGACAAGTCCCCCCCAGGCCCCGGTGGCGGCCGCA
>JAEUIK010000688.1 GCA_016793185.1 Planctomycetaceae bacterium
AGTGGGAAGGTTCGCCGCATTCCGCCGCGGTTACTTGCCGGAGCGCGTCGGCACGCGGCCGGTCAGCCGCGTGTAGGCATCCTTGGCCGCCTCCTGCAGAACTTCGCTATCGTCGAAGGATAGCTGCTGGAGCACGGCGGCGATCGCGTCGTCGCGGACGCCGATCTCGGCGAGCATCTTGACCGCCTCCGCGCGGCGAAAGACCCCCGCCAGGCCCAGCCGCTGAAGTTGCTGCTTCTCATCCCTCGCGACTTCGGCCAACACCAGCGCGGCGTCCCGCGCCTGCTCGGGATCGAGCTTCCAGAGGACCACGGCCGCTGACTGGCGCGACTCGGCTCCCGGGTCGCGCATCAGCTCGCCGACAGCCGGCACCGCCGGCCCGGCCAAGGGTCCCAGCTCGCGCAAGCTGGCCAGCGCGCATTGCTGCACGAAGGCGTCCGGCTGCTGCAGATCCTTCGTCAGCTTCTCCAAGGCTTTACGGTCGGGATTACGGAGGCGCACCAACGCCTCGAGCGCCGCGGCGCGGAGCTTCGCGTCGTCGTTATTGGCGGCGATTTTTTCGAGCGCCGCGGTAACTTTCTTCGACGAGTCGCGGGCGTAGCCCAGCACTCTGACGGCCTCGAGCCGCTCCGGCTCAGGACCCTTCTTGATCGCGTCGAGCAGCCGGCGCGTGAATCCTTCGACCAGCGTCGAATCGAACTGCGCCATCCGCCGTGCCGCTCGCAGGCTGGCCAGCGCATACGTCTCGTCGTCGACCAGGGCGAGCACCGCTTCGATCAGATCGCGATCGACGAGATGCACGTCGCTCGAGATTGCGATCCGCGCCAGCGCATTCTGGCGTTCGGCGATGGTCCCGCGCCGCAGCCAGGTCCGCAGTCGATCGACGTCGTCGATCTGAATCGGCGCAGGCGCACCAGGCGGAAACTCCGGCGCGGGCTCCGCCGCATCAGCAGCCTGGCCCCACACGATCAACCCCGTCAACACGAGCAGCAGCGTTCGCATGAGGGCATCCTAATCTCCGCCCCCCGGCGCCGGCTACCTGGGAATCGGCGCGAACTGTGTCAGCCGCGCGCCCGGGCCGATTGTCGCGGCGCCGGGCGAGCGTTAGAATCCGGGCTTCCCGCGAGTCGTCGCGATTCATCCCACCCAGCCTCCTTCTCCCGCTTCGGCGGAATGCGTGCATGCCAGCGACGCCCCGCAACCTGGTGGTCGCCCAAAGCGGCGGTCCAAGTCCGGTCATCAACAGCAGCTTGCGCGGAATCGTCGAGGCCGCGCGGGATCTAGCGGCGATCGGCACCGTCTATGGCGCCTATCACGGCATCGAAGGAGTCCTCAAGGAAGAGCTGCTGAACCTCTCGGCCCAGAGCGCCGGCGAGATCGCACTCCTGCGCTATACGCCGGCCGCCGGCTCGATCGGCACCTGCCGCTACAAGCTCAAGCCGAAGCAGGCCGAGGACTTCGAACGGGTGATCGAAGTCTTCCGCGCCCACCACGTCGGTTACTTCCTGTACATCGGCGGCAACGATTCGATGGACACCGCGCATAAGGTCGCCCAACTGGCCCAGCAGCGTGGGCTCGACCTGGTAGCCGTCGGCGTGCCAAAAACGATCGACAACGACGTGGGCGACAGCGAGTTCAAGCTGATCGATCACACGCCCGGCTTTGGTTCGGTCGCCAAGTACTGGATGCACATGGTCCAGAACGCCAACGAAGAGAACGCCGGCTCGTCGCCCGCCGATCCCGTGCTGGTGCTCCAGGCCATGGGGCGGAAGATTGGCTTTATTCCCGCGGCTGCCCGACTGGCCGATCCGGCCCGCGAGATGCCCCTGTTGATCTACCTGGCCGAGCGGCATCACACGCTCGCCGAGTTGGCCGAGCAAGTCAACGATCGCCTGCGGCAGCAGGGCCGGGCGATCGTCGTCGTCAGCGAAGGGTTCGACGTCGGCGAGATCGGCGAGCTCAAAGACGCCTTCGGCCACACTTCGTTCAGCTCGAGCCAGATCACGGTCGCCCAGGTCGTCGTGAACTATCTGAACCAGGTCGGTCTGGCCGCCAAGGGGGCCGCGCGCGGCAATGTCTCGGGCACCGACCAGCGGCATTCGATGGCCTACGCCTCGATCGTGGATCTCGACGAGGCGTACAAGAGCGGGCAGATGGCCGCGCTGTTGGCGGCCGGCGGCGAGAGCGGCTCCATGTCGACGATCCTCCGCGAGCCGGGCCCGGTCTATAACGTCCGCTACGACAAAGTGCCGCTGGAGCAGGTCGCCAACAGCGAGCGCACGTTCCCGGCGAATTGGATCACGGCCGACGGTTGCGACGTGACCGACGATTTTGTCCGCTACGCCCGGCCCTTGGTGGGCGACGAGATGGTCACGCTTCCCCTGATCGACGGCCGGCAGCGTTTGAGCCGGCTCGCGCCGATCTTCGCCGCGCAGAAACTCCCCAAGTACGTCCCGCAGGCGGACCGTTAGAGCGGAAACTCATGTTCGACTACACCCCCCAGCACGCTTTCCTGGTCGGCATCGACTCGGACGGCTGCGCCTTCGATTCGATGGAGGTGAAGCACAAGGAGTGCTTCATCCCCAACACGATCAACCACTACAACCTGCAAGGCGTCAGCAAGTACGCCCGCGAGGCGGCCGAGTTCGTCAATCTCTATTCGAAGAGCCGGGGAATCAACCGCTTTCCGGCGCTGATCGAGACGCTCGAATGGCTGCAAAAGCGGCCCGAGGTCCGCGCGCGCGGCATCGAGATCGCTCTCCCGGCCGGGCTCATCGCCTGGATGAAGCGCGAGACCAAGCTGGGCAATCCCGCCTTGAAACAAGCGGTCGAGGCAACCGGGGATCCGGATCTGCAGCAGGCATTAGCGTGGTCGCAAGGGGTGAACGACGCCGTTGCGGCCCTGGTGCGGGGAGTCCCCCCGTTTCCCTGGGTGCGCGAGTGCCTCGACTTGCTCAAAGGCCGCGCCGACTTGCTCGTCATCTCGGCCACCCCCAACGAAGCGCTCCAGCGCGAATGGGAAGAGCACGATCTGGCCAAGTACGTCGACGCGATCTGCGGCCAGGAAGTCGGCACCAAGAAGGAAACGCTGGCCGTCGCTCGGCACTACCAGCCAAACCACGCGCTGATGATCGGCGACGCACCGGGCGACTACCAGGCGGCCCAGGCGAACAACGCCCTCTTCTTCCCGATCAATCCGGGACGCGAAGAAGAAAGTTGGAAGCGGCTGCACGACGAAGGGCTCGATCGGTTCCTGGGAGGCCTGTTCGCCGGCGACTACCAGCAGCAGCTGCTCGATGAGTTCGAGGCGTGCCTGCCGGAACAGCCCCCCTGGCCGGTGGCCTGACGACGCAAGCCGGTCGGTCGTGTGCGCGCATCCCCCCAGTCCGGCGACATCGAGCCCCTGAAATCCACCTACCATCAACCGCCTCCTAACCAGCGAGACTCACATGCCTGAACTTTGCGACATCGGACTGGTCGGTCTGGCCGTGATGGGCGAAAACCTCGTCCTCAACATCGAGAGCCGCGGCTTTCGCGTGGCGGTTTTCAATCGCACCACCAGCAAGGTCGACAACTTCATCCAGGGGCGCGGCGCCGGCAAGAAGTTCTGCGGCGCTCATACGCTCGAAGAGCTCGTCGCCAACCTGAAGACTCCCCGCAAGATCATGCTCATGGTCAAGGCAGGCCCGCCGGTCGATGAGCTGATCGACGAGCTGCTGCCGCTGCTCTCGCCCGGCGACGTACTGATCGACGGCGGCAACTCGCTCTATAGCGATACCGAGCGCCGGGTGAAGTACGTCGAATCGAAGGGGTTGCTGTATATCGGCACCGGCGTTTCGGGAGGCGAGGAAGGGGCCCTGAAGGGTCCCAGCATGATGCCCGGCGGCAGCGAGAAGGCCTGGCCGTTGGTCAAACCCATTTTCCAGGCGATTGCCGCGAAGGTGGGCCCCCAGGGAGACATTCCCTGCTGCGAATGGGTCGGACCCGGCGGCGCGGGCCATTACGTCAAAATGGTCCACAACGGCATCGAGTACGGCGACATGCAGCTCATCTGCGAGTCGTACGCCCTGCTGCAGCAAGGGCTCGGCCTGACCAACGACGAGCTCTACCAGGTTTTCGCGCAATGGAATCAAGGCGAACTCGACAGCTACCTCATCGAGATCACCCGCGACATCTTCAGCGCCAAGGATCCCGATACTGGCAAGTTCCTCGTCGATGTCATCCTTGACGAGGCCGGTAACAAGGGAACTGGCAAGTGGATGAGCCAGTTGGCCCT
>JAEUIK010000728.1 GCA_016793185.1 Planctomycetaceae bacterium
GAATCGTACGCGCGCGAGCGACTCGAGGCCTACCAGCAGTCGGTGCGACAAGACGCGCCGCGCAGCCGGCTCGATGCGCCGCGGCCGGTCGCGGCTGAGCTTGTGACCGCCCGCGGCGAGCAGTTCGATCCGGCGACAGGCCCGCAGGCCGCGTCCGCTCCGGCCGCCGCCGGATCCGTCACCCAAGACTCTGTGTCCCCGAATCCGGTTTCCCTCTCCCCCGAACCTCCGAGCGATCCGTCATGAGCGACCCGTCGAGCGAATCGATTCCGCCATCCGCACCTGAAGCCGCGCCCGCCGCGACGAGAGGCGACGGCCAGGCGCCCGCAGCTTCGGCGCCGCCAGCATCCGCCGGCGTGTCCGCGGCCGTGGGGCCCGAGGTGGTGAGTCCGGAACTGACTCCGGTCAAGCAGCTCTACGACCGGATCCTCGCGGAGATCCGCAAGATCTACGTGGGGCAGGACGAGTTGGTCGTCGGCACGCTCGTCGCGCTGTTCTCCGGCGGGCACGTGCTGATCGAGAGCGTGCCCGGTCTGGGCAAGACGCTGTTCGTGCGCACGCTGGGCCGCGTGCTGGGCTGCAAGTTCGGGCGCATTCAGTTCACCGCCGACCTGATGCCCTCGGACATCACCGGCTCGCCGATTCTCGACGCCCGGACGCAGGATTTTCGCTTTCGCCCCGGCCCGGTCTTTACGCAGTTGCTCTTGGCCGACGAGATCAATCGCTCGCCTGCCAAGACGCATGCGGCCCTGCTCGAGATCATGCAGGAGTACCGTGTGACGGTGGACAACGCGAGCCACCGGCTCGAGCGGCCGTTCCTGGTACTGGCGACGCAGAACCCGATCGAATCGGAAGGAACCTACAATCTTCCCGAAGCGCAGCTCGATCGCTTCATGCTCAAGATCGTCGCCGAGTATCCGGCGGCGGCCGAGGAGCACGAGATCCTGCGGATGCACAGCGAACAGGTCGACTTCGACCTGCGCCTGGACGAGCTCCGCCCGGTGACGACGCCGGCCGAGATCCTCAGCGTCACGCAGACGTGCGGCCAAGTGCGGATCGACCCCAAGTTGATCGACTACATCAATCGGATCGTGCGGTTGACCCGCGATTGGCAGCAGATTCACCTGGGGGCATCGCCGCGGGCGGGGATCGCGCTCTTGCAAGGAGCGCGAACGCTGGCCGCTTTCTCGGGGCGCGACTATGCCGTCCCCGATGATGTGGCCCAGATCGTCCTGCCCGCCTTACGGCATCGGGTGATCCTGACGGCTGAGGCCGAAGTCGAAGGGCGCCGGGTCGACGAAGTGCTGGCAGAGCTGTTGCGCTCTGTCGAGGTGCCCCGCCTGTGAGCTCGCTCGCACAATTCTTTCTGATCTCCCTCGGAATTCTGTTTCCGTTGGCGCTCTTGTCGTCCGTCGGGCGAATCAATCCGCACCGGCCGCTGGTTTTTCTGGCGCTGTTGCCGGCCTTGCTTTCGATCGGCATGATCGGCACGCCCGGGATCCTCGTTGGGGTGTTGATCCTCGACGGTCTAGTGGTGCTGGTCGCGCTGATCGACTTGGCATCGCTGCCGCGCCAGCGGGCGTTTGCGCTCGAGCGGCACGCGGGGCGGATCGCGTCGCTGCGGAAGTCGCATCTCGTTACCTTGACGATCGCGAACGCCCGGCGGCGACCCTATCTGGTGTGGGTCCGCGACGGCGTACCCCCCGAGCTGGCGGCCGATCGCGAGGAGTACCAGTTCGTGCTCGGCGCCCGCAGCCGGGCCACGCTGAGTTATCGCCTCCAGCCGCAGCGGCGCGGCGCCTATCAGCTCAGCCAGGCGTTCGTTCGCGTGCGCAGCCGCTGGGGGCTCTGGCTGCGGTATCTGACCTACGACGTCGACACCACGATCCACGTCTATCCCGACATGCAGCAGCTCTCGCAGTACGCGCTGCTGGCGCGCACCAATCGTCTCAACCTGGTAGGCGTGCGCCGCGTGCGGCGGATCGGGCAGGACAACGAGTTCGAGCGGTTACGCGATTACACGTTGGGCGACAACTACCGGCACATCGACTGGCGCACCACCGCGCGCCGCCAGAAGCTCACGGTCAAAGACTTTCAGCAGAACCAGAGCCAGCGCGTCATCTTCCTGATCGACTGCGGCCGGATGATGACCAACGAGGCGGCTGGCCTCAGCCTGCTCGACCATGCCCTGAACGCCATGCTGATGCTCAGCTACGTCGCCCTCTCGCGCGGCGACGCCGTCGGCTTGCTCTGCTTTTCGGACGAGATCCACAGCTACGTTCCGCCCGCCAGCGGGCTGAACCAGATGAATCAGCTGCTGCACGCATCGTTCGACCGCTTCCCCCGCCTGGTCGAATCGCGCTACGACAAAGCCTTCCTCTACCTCGCGCACAAATGCCGCAAGCGGTCGCTGGTGGCGCTGGTGACGAATGTCGTTGACGAAGTGAACAGCAACCAGGTCGAACAGTATCTCGGCAATCTCACCGGCAAGCACCTGCCGCTGGGCGTGCTGTTGCGCGATCGGCGGATCTTCGGGTTCGCCGACCAGTCGCAACCGCAGGGGGAGGCCCTGTTCCGCGCCGCCGCCGCGGCCGAGCTGCTCACCTGGCGGCAGCAGGTGCTGACGGACCTGCACTCCCGCGGCGCAACGGTGCTCGACGTTTTCCCGGAGGAAATGACGGCGCCGTTGATCAACCAATATCTCGAGATCAAAGCCCGGCACCTGCTGTAAGGCGTAGTCGCCGATCAGCCATGCCTGCCCGTTGCGCCTCTAGCTTTCAGGCAAAGACGCCTGTCCTGCGAGCCGGCGCCGTCAATCCGTCCGGGCTGGCACCAGGATCCGACCCGCGTTGAGCGAGTCGATCAGTTGTCGCAGTCGGCCCAGGCTGCGGCGATTGAAGCGCAGCACCAGGCGCGGCAACTCGGCCAGCAGCGGCTCGTCCCGTTCCTCGGGCAGCGCGGCCGACATCTGGATCCGGTCCTCGAGCAGGATATCCGCGAACTCTTCCTCCAGCTCGGCCACCAGTTCGGGCGAGACCGGCTGCTGCAGGCGCAGCACGAGCTTGTTGCGCACGAACCGCATGCTGTGGTAGACCCGGAAGAAGCCGACGATCTCTTCCACCGCCTCGTCAATGTTGTCGGTCAGCTTGTAGAGCGAGAGGTCCTCGGGCGAGATCAGCCCGTTGGCCAGCAACTGATCGATGAAGAACCGGTGCAACACCTGCCAGAAGTTGCCGCCGGGAGCGTCGAGGAACACGACGGGAACGATGTCGCGTTTGCCGGTCTGCAAGAGGGTGAGCACTTCGAGTCCTTCGTCGAGCGTGCCAAATCCGCCCGGCAAGCAGCAGACTGCGTCGCACTCTTTGACGAACATCAGTTTGCGGGTGAAGAAGTACTTCATGTTGACGAGCTTGGGATCGCCGGCGATCACGGCGTTGGCTCCCTGCTCGAAGGGCAGCATGATGTTCAAGCCCATCGAGTTTTCGCGGCCGGCCCCCCGATGCCCCGCTTCCATGATGCCGCTGGCGGCGCCCGTGACCACGAGCCATTGCCGCTCGGCCATCGCCCGGCCGAAGGCTTCGGCCTGTTGATAGGCTGGCTGGTCGGGCTGCGTTCGCGCCGAGCCGAAAACGGTCACCTTGCGCCGTCCCCGATACGGGGTGAAGACCTTGAAGGCGTAGCGCAGCTCGCGGATCGCGCGGCTCAGGATTTTGACGTCGCCGCGGCTGGGATGATCGCTGGCCAGGCGGTCGGCCGAGCGGTGGATCTCTTCGATCAATTCGGCCAGCCGGCTATCAACGACGGGAAAATCAACTTCTCCCTCGGCGAGCGGAAAGTGCGGACTCGGCGGCGGCGACGCGATGCCGGACGTATCCCCCGTAGCGGCGATCTGCGTTCCGGCGAGGGCTCCCTCAAGGGCGGCGGCCGGCACCCCTTCGGCGGGCGGCTCTGCGGGGGGCCGGGAACTGACGGGCGGAGTTGCCCCCTTCGAATCGACTCGCTTCTTTTCGCTCACGCGCGCCTCGCTATCGGAGACTACCCCCGCGGTTCCCTGCTCCAACCGAGTCAATTATACCGGAACGGCCAGGGAAGGGACCAGCGCGCCGGCCGCGCCGTCGCGCCGCGGCCGGCAACAAAAAAAGGGCCGAGGGCCCGATCCATCGCGCGGATGAAGCTGGCCGTCGGCCCTGATTTCACTGGATTGTGGGCGCCGGACCGCGCCTGCGCTTGCGCTACGCCGAGGGGCGCCGGCAATGCTGATAGGCGAGAATCACTTCGTACAGGTCCGCCGAGATTTTGATCTCTTCGTCGGCAAAGTCGTTGAGCCAGGTGCGCTGACTGCGAACGGCATCGGCCAGGAGGGCGAAAATTTCGCCGGCGGGCACCGTGACCATCGTCGGCTCGACGCGCTGCTCGAGCGACGGGTCGGCCAGGCCGCAGGTAGCCTCGGGTCCGTAGTAAACGCGGAGGTGAGTTCGTGCCATCCAGACGCTTCCTTACGTCGAGTACTTGATGTCCCTGCTGAGGCCCACCCAGGGCAATACCCCTATGAGCCGCCGCGCCTTGTGTATCGACCGGATGAGTCCTGCGGATTTGCTCTAATCCAACGAAATTTGGGATTCCACGCACCAGTTTTGCTCTCTCGCACCACGACCCGCCCGAACCACGGCAGCGCGCGGCAAACTGGATAAACTGCGCAGCCACCGGCGGCTTGACACCCCCCAGAGCGACCCCCTAGATTCACAGGCACTTTTGCCTGTCTGGGGGACTGCTGAACCTCCCCCGATTTGCCGGCTCTCACGGGCCGGATGAAACATCTAGCATGGCCTCCTCCACAACCATCGATCTCAATCTGGTCGCTCGCCCCTTGCGCCTTCCGCGGGCGCAAGTCGAAGCGACCGTCGCGCTCTTGGATGCCGGGAACACCGTTCCCTTCATCACTCGGTATCGCAAGGACCAGACGGGCGGGCTCGACGAAGAGCAGGTCCGCGAAGTCCAGGCGCGCGTCGCGCTGCTCCGGCAGTTGGCCGAGCGCAAGCAGACGATCCTCCGTTCGATCGACGCGCAAGGCAAGCTCACGCCCGAGCTCGCCGCGCAGATCGAAGCGGCCGACACCTTGAAACGGCTCGAAGATCTGTACTTGCCCTTCAAACCGAAGAAGCAAACGCTCGCCACCACGGCCCGCGAACGCGGTCTCGAACCGTTGGCCCGCGAGATCCTGACGGCCGACCCGCTGGCCTTGGACCTCGACCGGCGCGGCGCCGATTTCGTCAATCCCGATCGGGGCGTCGCCACGCATGCCGACGCCCTGTTGGGGGCGGGACACATTCTGAGCGAGCAATTCAGCGAACGAGCCGACCTGCGGCAGCGCCTCCGCGGCATCCTGCATCGAACCGGCGCACTCGTCAGCAAGGTCGAGGCCGATCTCAATCCCGAGCAGACCAAACTCAGCCAGCAATTCCGCGATTACTTCGAGTATCGCGAGGCGCTCGACAAAGTGCCGCCGCATCGCGTGCTGGCCATCAATCGGGGCGAGCGGGCCAAGCTCCTCCGCGTCAAGATCGAGGCCGATCAGGCCGTTCTCGAACGCGAAACCGACGAGCTGCTCGTACCCCCCGAGCATCCGCACGGCGAGTTCCTCCGCGCTTGCGGTCGCGACGCGCTGGCCCGCCTCGTGCTGCCGAGCCTCGAGCGGGAACTTCGCCGCGAGATGACCGACCGGGCGGAAGAGCACGCCGTGACGGTGTTTGCCCGCAACCTGCGGCAGCTCTTCCTGCAACGGCCGGTGCGCGGGCGCCGGGTGCTGGCGATCGACCCCGGCTTCAAGAGCGGCTGCAAGCTGGCCGCGCTGGATGCCTTTGGCAACCTGCTGGCCTGGAGCGTCGTGCATCTCGTTGGCAAGCAGGGACAGCGCGACGCCGCGCGCGCCAAGCTGCTCGAGCTCGTCAACGAACACGAATTGTCCGTCGTCGCCATCGGCAACGGCACCGGCTGCCGACAGACCGAAGAGCTGGTCGCCGACCTGCTCGCCAACGAGCTCAAGGATCGCGGCGTCGACTATGTGATCGTCAACGAGGCCGGCGCCAGCGTCTACTCGGCCAGCCCCCTCGCCCGGGAAGAGTTTCCCGATCACGACGCCACGCAGCGGGGCACGATCTCGATCGGGCGCCGACTGCAGGATCCGCTCAGCGAGCTGGTCAAGATCGACGCCGCCAGCATCGGCGTCGGCATGTATCAGCACGACGTCAAAGCCAAGCACCTCCGCGAGTCGCTCGACGCGGTCGTCGAATCGTGCGTCAACTACGTCGGGGTCGACCTGAATACGGCCAGCCCGGCGCTGTTGCGCTACGTGTCGGGCTTGAATCAACTCACAGCCCGGCGGCTGTACGACTACCGCCGCGAGCATGGTCCGTTCAAGAATCGCGAAGCGCTCCGCGAAGTCCCCGGTTTCGGCGAAGCGACCTTCACGCAGGCCGCGGGCTTTCTCAAGATCGACGAGGGGGACAATCCGCTCGACACGACTTGGATCCACCCCGAGAGCTACGAGGCCACGCGGCAGATTCTCGCCCGGCTGGGCTGGAGCGAAGCGGATCTGGTCGACAAGCAACGCACGGCCGAGTCCGCCGAGAAGCTCGCGACGCTCGATCCAGCAGCGCTGGCGACCGAGCTGAACGTCGGCGAGCACACGCTCCGCGACATCCTCGCTAACCTGGCGCGCCCTGGTCGCGATCCGCGCGAGGATCTCCCGCCGCCGGTCTTCAAGCAGGGGATCCTGAAGCTCGAGGATCTGATCGTCGGCATGGAGCTCTCGGGCGCCGTGTTGAATGTGGTCGATTTCGGAGCCTTCGTCGACATCGGCCTGACCGATAGCGGCCTGGTCCACATCAGCGAGCTCGCCGACAAGTTTGTCTCGAACCCGCACGAAGTGGTCGCGGTCGGCGACATCGTCAAAGTCTGGGTGCTGAGCGTCGACAAGGATCGCCGCCGCGTTTCGCTGACGATGATTCCTCCCGGCTCGCGCAAGGGTCCGGCCGAGCGCTCGGGCCGCCGCGGCGAAGAAGGAGCCCATCCGCCCTCGAGCGGCGAAGCGGCCTCCTCCGGCCGTCCCGCGCGCGTCGATCGTCCCGCGGGCGGACGCCCGAGCGGGGGTGGGCGGAAACCGCGACAACATGGTCACAAGCAGGCGGTGGGGGCCGGCACGGCCCGGTCGGCCGCGTACGAATCGCGACCCCCGCGGAAGACCAAGCCCCCGGTAGCCGTCAAATTGACCAAAAGCCAGGTCGAGGGGAAGGATCCACTGCACAGCTTCGCGGCGCTCAAGGTCCTCTTGGATCTGAAGTCCCAGGATCCGCCGGCCGAATCGAAGTAGACTTCGTCCAGGCAGGCATCTGGCTGTGCCACCGCGATCCGCCGGTACGGGTCGTTCATCCGCAAATTCGTGACGGGCCAACAGGGCATGGATTTCGACAAGCGACTGGAACAGGCGATCGCCCGCGGACACCGCGTCAATGCCGCGCGGCAAGAAGCGGCCGCCGAACGCGCTCTCTCGGCCGAGGAACAGAAACGGCTCCACTCGCAGTATCGGCTTGAGCTCTCGGAGCACATCGAACACGCCCTGGAGGCGCTGCCGCGCCACTTGCCCGGGTTTCGCTACGAAACGCTCGTCACGACCGCGGGCTGGGGAGCCAAGCTGAGCCGCGACGACTGGAAGCCGCGCACTGGCGAGAGCCCCTCGAGCGTCTACAGCCGGCTCGAAGTCACGGTCCGGCCCCTGGGGAGTTTTCCGGTGCTCGAGATCGCCGCCAAGGGGACTATCCGCAACAAAGAGGTCTTCCAGCGCCAGCAACACCAGCAGCTTGCCCAGATCGATCTCCCGGCCCTCAAGCAGGCGATCGACAACTGGGTGCTGGAATATGCCGAGCTGTACTCGACCGGGGGTTAGTCTCGGGCGGCGGGTCGCCACCCCGCCGGCAGGGTGGAAATGCGCACGCGGCGCTAGTAGAGTCAAAGCTCGGACTACGGCCGGCGCTCGGGCGAACGCTGGCGGGTGACAAATCGCCGCTCTCGGCAGATTGACGTTTTCCCGCGCCCGGGCTTCGTGAAATCGGTCCGTGGGACAATTCGTCAACGCACGCCCATCCGCCGACGCCAGCACATCTTCGCCGAGCAAGAGAAGGTCACTATGGAGTTTCAACCGGGACACACGGTCGGGATCGATCTCGGCACCACGTTCTCGACCATCGCCTACCTCGACGCCGAGGGCAAACCGGTCCCCTTGGCCAACGACGAAGGAGAGGTCGAGCTTCCCAGCCTCGTGCTGCTGGCCGAATCCGGCCATGTGATCGTCGGCCCCAATCGCAGCCGCGCCGCGATGGAAGACCCCACGCGCGTCGTCGAACGCATCAAGCGCGAGATGGGCAACGTCGAATACAAGCGCACGTTCGACGGCCACGAGATCACGCCCGAGTTTCTCTCGGCTTTGATCCTCAAGAAGCTCAAGCAGGACGCCGAGGCGCAGATCGGGCCGATCGGCAATGCGGTGATCACGGTTCCCTACTATTTCAACGACTCGCGCCGCAAGGCGACGCAGGACGCCGGCAAGATCGCCGGCATCAACGTCATCGACATCATCAACGAGCCGACCGCCGCCACGCTGACCTACGCCTGGGAACGCGGCGAGCTGGGGGCGACCGGCAGAGCGGCCGCCAAGCCGCACCAGGCCCTCGTGTACGACCTCGGGGGCGGAACCTTCGACGTGACGCTCGTGCGCTACACGCCGACGCATTTCCAGGTGCTGGCCACCGAAGGTGACGTGCAGCTCGGCGGCATCGACTGGAACGATCGCCTCGTCGATCACGTCGCCAAGGCCTTCCGCGATAAGCACGGAGTCGACCCGCGCGAGAATCCCGCCACGCTGCAGGTCCTGCGCAACGATTGCGACCTGGCGAAAATCGCCCTGTCGCAGACGAACAAGGTCACGATTCCCTGCCGCCATGCCGGCAAGAGCAACCCGGTGCCGGTGACGCGCGAGGATTTCGAGAACCTGACGGCCGACCTTTTGCAGCGCACCATGGACACGCTCGAACTGGTGCTCGAGCAGGCGAAAACCACGGTCGAAGCGCTCGACGCGATCGTGCTCGTCGGCGGCTCGACGCTGATGCCCGCCGTGGCCGCGCGCATCGAACAGGTGACCGGCAAGAAACCCTTCCAGGGGATCTCGCCGCACACGTCGGTGGCGCAAGGGGCCGCCATTCACGGCGCCGTGCTCGATGCCAAGTATCGCGGCGACTCGAGCCAGGTGACCGAAAGCGTCCGCAAGCACCTGGCCGCCATCAAGCAGGACGACGTCAACTCGCACGGCCTGGGGGTCGTCGCCCGGCACCCGCGCTCGGGCAAGTACATCAACCACGTGATGATCCCGCACAATACGCGGCTCCCCGTCGAGGTGAGCCAGACCTTCCTCACCAACGAAGCGAACCAGCAACGGGTCAGCATCAAGGTGACCGAGGGGGACGCCCCCGATCCGGCCGCCTGCTCGCTGATCGGCACCTGCCGGGTGACCGACCTGCCGCCAGGGCTGCCGGTGGGCTCGCCGATCGAGGTCACGTACTCGTTCGATGCCGCGGGGCGGATTCGCGTCCGGGCTCAGGACAAGACCGGGGGCCGCGAGGCCGCCATCGACATCGAGCGCCGCGGCGGCCTGAACGACGCTCAGATCGATTCCCTCACCCAACTCGCCAACGAGTACAAGGTGGAGTAAAACTGTCCCGGGGATCCGGCCCCCGGGGCGCTATGCGCGGCCGTCGCTCGTTCCTTTCCTCAACCTCGGTTCGCCTCAGCCATCATGCCTCCGCAACTCGACGTCTATCGCGACTGGCTCAAGATCGAAGACAAACAGCGGCCGCTGAACCACTATCAGCTCCTCCGCGTCAAGAAGTTCGAGGACGATCCCGTGCGGATCCGTTCGAACTACCGCCAGCTCAACGCCCACGTGCGCAAGTTCGCCGCCGGCGATTTCGCCCAGCAGTCGCAAGACCTTCTCAACGAGCTGGCCCGGGCGATGCTGGTGCTGACCGACGCCAAGCGCAAGGGGGAGTACGACGCCTCGCTCGGACGGGTCGAGACCAAGACGCGGCAATTGCGCACCATCGAAGAACTGTTGCTCGCCCGCAAAGTGCTCGACGCCGAGAAGCTCGAGAAGGCCCGCAGCTTTGCCCAGGCGGTCGGGCTCGACATGCAGGACGCGGTGCTGCAGCAGAAGCTCGCCTCGCCAGAAATTACCATGCAGATCTACGCCGAGTCGCTGGGGCTTCCCTACGTCGACCTGGCGGAGACGGGCGTCGGAGTCGAGCATGTGCCGCTGGTGCCGGCCACCATCGCCCGGCAACATGCCTGCGTGCCGGTGATGGTCGACGACGACGTGTTGATCATGGCCTCGCCGCATCCATTGAAGCCCGACGTCGAAGATGACCTGCGCTTGCGCGTGGGTATGCCGATTCGGGCGGCGATCTGCACGCCCTCGGGCATCAACGCGGCGTTGGACCGCTTCTTCACCAAAGAAGCGGCCGCCGCCGAGAAGGCGGCCAACCCGGGGCGCGCGGTGCAGGCCGCCCAGCCGGCCGCCGGCGCCGCTGCCAAGAAAGACGACAAGAAAGCGGCCAAGCAGCCCGCCGCGGAGTCGTCGTTGACGCCCGCCGAAGCCAAGAAACAGCGAATGATGGTCTCGCTGATGGCGGGCAACTTCACCTTTATGGCGGTGATGTTCTACCTGCAATTGTTCTCCAAAGTCCCGCAAGGGCTCTTCAAATCGCTCGGCATCGCCGCCATCGCGGGGGGCGCAATCTTCGGCCTGGTCTTCGGCGTGATGTCGCTGCGAAAGTAATCGGGCCAGAGACGGCGGCCTTCAATCGTCGAGGGCTGCGACCCCGGCTCGCGGCAGTCTCAATTGCGGGTCCGTGCTCAAACTCCTAGAATCGAGGGGTTCACCCGCATCATTTCCGGCCCGGTGGTCGGGCCCGGCATGGCCCGCGCCGCGCAAGAGCCTGTCAGCGAGTGCCATTTTCGTGCCCCCGTTCGTCTGGGAACTGTTTGTCATCCTGGTGTTGATTCTCGCCAACGGCTTTTTTGCCGGGGCGGAGATTGCCATTCTCTCGGCGCGCCGTGGGCGGTTACAGCAGCGAGCCGAGGAAGGGGACCGCCCCTCGAAGGTCGCCCTCGGACTGGCCCAGGATCCCAACCGGTTTCTCCCGACGGTTCAGGTAGGGATCACCCTGGTCGGAACGTTTGCCGCGGCGTTCGGCGGCGCCACGCTCGTCAGCTATCTGGAAACGGCGCTCGAAACCTGCCCGATCGGTTGGGTCGTCGAGCACCGCAGTTCGGTCGCGTTGGCGATCGTCGCCATCGGCATCGCCATGTGCTCGCTCGTGATCGGCGAGCTCGTTCCCAAACGGCTCGCCCTGCGGAACGCGGAAGGGTTGGCGCGGATCGTGGCGCTGCCGATGCAGGCGCTCTCGGTCGTGGCGCGACCCGCCGTCTGGTTGATGGGACTGCTGACCGAATCGGTGCTGTTTCTGCTCCGCGCCCGCGGCAAGATCGAGAGCAGCGTGCAGGTCGAAGATATCGAGCACTTGATCGAGACGGGCACGGCCGAAGGAATTCTCGAACCCGCCGAGCAAAAACTCGCGCTCGAAGCGCTGCGATTGGGCGAAACGACCGTCCGGCAGATCATGCGTCCTCGGCTCGAGCTCGATGCGATCGACGTCGATACGCCTCCCGACGAGGTGATTGGCACCGTCGCCATGGCCGGCTTCTCGCGCTTGCCGGTCTACGAAAAGGACCTCGATCACATCCTCGGTTTCGTCCACATCAAGGACCTCTTTCGCCAGCAGTACCTGGGCTGGCCGATCGACCTGCGCAAGCTCTTGCACCCGGCGCTCTTTGTGCCCGAGACGCTGACGCTCGATCGCCTGCTGGAGCGCTTCCAGGAGCGCCGGACGCAGATGGCCGTCGTGCTGGACGAATTCGGCGGCACCGAGGGAGTCGTGACGCTCGAGAACGTCTTTGAGGAGCTGGTCGGCGACATCCGGGATGAACACGATCGGGACCGTAAGCAGCAAATCGTGCAGCGCGACGAACGGAGCTGGCTGGTCGATGGCCGGGTGCCCATCGAGGATCTCGTCGAACACCTCGGGCGCAAACTTCCGCCGCAAAACGAGCCGCGCGGTTACAGCACCCTCGCCGGGCTGATCCTGGCCGAACTGGGGCGCATCCCCTCGATCACCGATCGGCTGGCCTGGGATGGACTCGATCTGGAAGTGATCGACATGGATGGACAGCGCATCGACCGCGTGCTGGTGAGTGTGCGTCCGCCGGCGCCGGAGAGCTCATCGTGAGCCTGGTGCGGTTGCATCTCGAAGGGCTGCCTCCACGCATTACCAGGTCGGAGCTGCTGCAGTTCATCCTCGACGTCGGCGGACTGGATCATCGCCGGCTGGGCAAGCTCGAGCTCCGCGGGAACCAGGCCGAGATCGAAGTCCCCAGCGGCTGGGAAAATCGCCTCGTCAAAGCGATTTCGGCCGCCACCTTGCGCGAGCGGCGGATCCGTGCGTGGGCCGAACGCCAACCGGGCTCCGCCACTGCTGAACACGAGCATTTCACTCGGCTCATGCGCTTGTTGGAGCTCGAAAGCCGGGCCGAAGCGCAGCGCGCCGTCGAGCGCGGGCGGAAGCTCTCGCCGGCGGACGCCGAGAAAAGTGGTCACAGCCTCGTGGATCTCATGGTGGTCGACGACGACGCGGGCCTCGGCGGACGCTATCTGCTGCAGCTCGCCAAGCGGAATCGCCCGGCGCTTCCCTGGACGCGGCTCGACGTCGGTTCGCCCGTCGCGCTTTCCGCAATGGGAGGCCGCGATGCCGCCCCGCTCGGTCGCGCCGTCATCTGCGAGCGGACGTCGAGCACGGTGCGGATCGCGCTCGAAGGAGTGCCGGAGGAGCTCGACGATCTGGACCTGCTCCGGCTCGACCTCTCCAACGACGAGATCGCCGTCGAGCGGCAACGCGTCGCGCTGCGACTGGCAGAACATGCCCAAGGAGACCGGCTGGCCGAGCTGCGTGCCGTTCTGCTCGGCGAGCGCGAGCCCGAATTCGTCAGTGACGACGATTCCCAGCGCCGAGCGGCAACGCCAGCGACCGACGCCGAGCATCTCAACGAGTCGCAGAATCTGGCGGTGCGGTTGGCGCTCTCGGCCCGTGATCTGGCCTTGATTCATGGGCCGCCCGGCACTGGCAAGACGACGACCGTCGCCGAGGTGATTCGTCAACTCGTCGGCCGGGGCGAAAAGGTCCTGGCCTGCGCGCCGAGCAATATCGGCGTCGACAATCTCTTCGAGCGTTTGCTCGACGCGGGCATCCGCGCCGTGCGATTGGGACATCCCGCCCGAGTGCTGCCGCAGCTGCGGGCGAACACCCTGGACCTGCTGGTCGAAGAGCATCACGACGTGCGGCTCGCGCACAAGCTGGTCAAGAACGCGCTGCAACTCTTCCGCCGTGCCGATCGCTATACGCGGGCCAAGCCCAAGCCGCGCGAGCGGCAGCAGATCCGCCAGGAGGCCAAGGCGCTGATGGCCGACGCGCGGCGCCTCGAGCGGCAGGCCGTGCAGCACATTCTCGATACGGCCGACGTGCTGTGCGCCACGACGACCGGACTCGACGACGGCATGCTCGGTCAGCGCAGCTTTGACTGCGTCGTGATCGACGAAGCCTGCCAGAGCACCGAGCCGGGCTGCTGGATTCCGCTGGCGCGCGGGAACCGCTTGATCCTCGCCGGCGACCACCGGCAGCTTCCCCCCACGGTCGTCAGCGCCGAAGCCCAAAGCCAGGGCTTCGGGATCAGCCTCTTCGAACGCCTGGCCGAACGCTATGGCGACCGGATCCTGCACCGCCTCGACCTACAGTATCGGATGCATGCGCAGATCATGGGTTTTTCGTCGGCTGAGTTCTACGACGGCGCACTCGTGGCCCACGAGTCCGTTGCCGGTCATCGGCTCGCCGATCTGCTCCCGACCGCGCAGGCGCAGGCGGCCGAAGAGGAACTCCGGCCGTTGGACTTCGTCGATACCGCTGGCGCCGGCTACGACGAGGAGCAGGAGCCCGATGGAGAGAGCCGGCTTAATCCGCGCGAGGCGGCGCTGGTCGTACAGCTGGCCGAGCGACTGCTGCGTCTGGGGCTGCCCGCGCGCGACCTGGCCGTGATCGCCCCTTACGCGGCGCAGGTTCGGTACCTCCGCGATCGACTGCCAGTCGCCGGCGTGGAGATCGACACCGTCGACGGCTTTCAGGGGCGCGAGAAGGAAGTCGTGCTGATCTCGCTGGTGCGCTCGAATGCGACGGGCGAGATCGGCTTCCTGTCGGATACCCGGCGGATGAACGTCGCCATGACCCGCGCCCGGCGGCGGCTGGTCATCGTCGGCGATAGCGCCACCTTGGCGAGCGACCCGTTCTATGCGCGGCTCATCGAGTACTGCGAAGGGCAGGGGGCCTACCGGACGGTTTGGGAGCTGGCGGACCACCTCGAATAACCACACCCGCCAGAACTGGCGGTCCCCTTGTTCGCGAATCGGGCACCGGCTAGGCTCGCGAATAGCTCCATAGGTTGCCATTAGCGAGAAATCTGTCGATGCGCGTCAAACTGGAATACGGCAAGACCGGCCTCGAAGTCGAGCTCCCCGCCGAGCGCGTGGTGCGCAAGCTGGGTTATAAGGACGCCCACCCGTTGGCCGATCCCGCCGCCGCGGTGCGAGGCGTGCTGGAGCAGCCCAACGGAACGCCTCCGCTGGCTGAACTGGCGCGCGGGCGGCGCGACGCTTGTGTCGTGATCAGCGACATCACGCGCCCGGTGCCGAACGAGTTGATCCTGCGGCCGCTGCTGCAGACGCTCGAATCGAGCGGCATTCCGCGCGAAAAGATCTTGATCCTCAACGCCACCGGTCTGCATCGCCCCAACCTGGGGGACGAGCTGGTCGAAATGGTCGGCCCCTGGATCGCCGAAAACTATCGCATCGAGAATCACAATGGCCGCGCGCTCGACGAGCATGCCGACCTGGGACTTAGTCCGCGCGGCGTGCCGATCTATATCGATCGCCGCTACGTCGAGGCCGACCTCAAGATCACCACCGGCCTGATCGAGCCGCACCTGATGGCGGGCTACTCCGGCGGACGCAAATTGATCTGTCCTGGACTGGCGGCGCTCGAAACAGTCAAGGTCTGGCATGGGCCTGAATTCCTCGAACACCCGAACGCCGACTGCGGCATCCTCGCCGGCAACCCGGTTCATGAGGAGAACACCTGGATCGGCCGCCGGGCAGGGTGCGACTTCATCGTTAACGTGGTGATGGACGATCAGCGCCGGCCGCTCAAGTTCGTGGCCGGCGATATGGAGCAGGCGTTCTACGAAGGCGTCGAGTTCGTTCGCGGTGTGGTCCGCGACGAGGTCCCCCGACCCGTCGACATCGTCGTGAGCTGTTCGGCGGGCTACCCGCTCGACACCACCTTCTATCAGTGCATCAAAGGGATGGTCGGCGCGCTGCCGATCGTCAAGCAGGGGGGGACGATCATCCTGGCCGCCAGCCTGACGGAAGGGATTGGCAGCCCCGAGTTCGCGCAACTGTTCCAAGAGAACGAATCGCTCGAGGGATTCGTCGAACGCATTCTCGGCAAGGACTATTTCGTTCTTGACCAGTGGCAGCTCGAAGAACTGGCCAAGGTCCGCCGCAAGGCACGCGTGAAAGTCGTGAGCGACGGCCTGCCGGCCGACGTGCTCGACGGGCTCTTTGTCGAGAGCGCGCCGAGCGTCGAAGCCGCGGTCGCGGCCTCGCTGGCCGACTACGGACCCCAGGCTGAAATCGCGGTGATTCCCAAGGGTCCCTACGTCCTCGCGCAGGTGGCCGAGTGACCGCGTCCCGAAGCGGCGGGCAGACCCTGCAACCTGGGCGTTCCGCGCACGATCCGCACGCCACGCGGCAAGGATTTCTGTTCGGAATCCTGGCCTACGGCTGGTGGGGTTTGATTCCCCTCTATTTCAAGACGGTCGCCCACGTCCCCCCGATCGAGATCCTGGGGCATCGCGTCGTCTGGTCGTGCGCGCTGTTGGCGATCGTTGTCACCGTCACCAAGCGCTGGCGCGTTTTCGTCCGAGCGCTCGGTAATCGCAAAGTCCTGGGCATTCTGGCCACAACCACCGCGCTCATCGCGACGAACTGGTTCATCTACATTTACGCGATCAGCGTCGACAAGGTCTTGCAGGCCAGCCTGGGCTACTTCATCACGCCGCTGGCCAACGTCGCGCTTGGAGTCGCGTTCCTGCGCGAGCACGTGAGCCGGCTGCAGTACTTGGCGATTGCGATCGCGGCGGTGGGGGTCGTCACCCTGGCACTGCTGGGGGGCGAAATCCCCTGGATCGCGCTCGGGTTGGCCGTGTCGTTCTCGTTTTACGGACTCCTGCGGAAGACCGTCGACATCGACAGCCTGCTCGGGCTCTTCATCGAAACGCTGATCCTTTTGCCCTGGGCCGCGGGATTGCTGGGGTGGATCGAGCGCGAAGGGGCCGGGGCGTTTCGCCTGGCGGACCCGGGCACCGCGGCCCTGTTGATGTTGGGAGGAGTCGTCACGGCGGTTCCGCTGTTGGCCTTTGCCGCCGCGGCGCGGCGCTTGAAACTTTCCACCCTGGGCTTCCTCCAATATCTCGCCCCGAGCGTGCAGTTTCTGCTGGCGGTGCTGGCCTTTCGCGAGCCCTTCTCGGGCTGGCAGATCGCCAGCTTCGGCTGCATTTGGGGAGCCATCCTGCTCTACTCGCTCGATTCCTTCCGGGCGACGCGTGCTGCCCGCGCGCCTCACGCGGAGGATGAAACGCTGCCGGCGATCGAAGAGCCCGTGGCCGACGCCATTGATGGGTTGGAGAGCTGCGAGCGCTAACGGACGGCGTCTCGCGGAGGGTCAGGTGCGCGCCGGAGTCCGGGCGGATTGGCGGCGTTTCGTGTCCTCCTTGGGCATGAGGGCGCCAACCGCGGCAATGACGCCCCCCAGGGCAGCCACGCCCCAGGCCACCCACGACCAGCGGTTTCGCTGCGCCAGGTAGTCCCAATACTGCAGCATTTCCGGGAGTTCCTGCCGGTCCATTCCCCGGCTGAGTTCCGACCACAGTTCGAAGGTCTGCGTCGGGGTCTTCTCATCGACCAGTTTGACGACCGCGGCATGATCGACCCCCTGGATTCGGTTGGGCTTGGGAAAGAAGCGCGCGTAGATCGCGGCCGTGCTGGCGAGCAGTGCGATCGCCACCCCCAGGAACATCACCCCTTGCCGCGGACCCCAAGTGCTGGTCGGCTCGCTCGCCGGCTGAGCCTTGGTTTCGAGGTCGGCGAAACCGCGGATCGTCGGCACTTCGAGCCGGCGACCGCAGGCGCAATTGACCGCCAGTCCGGCCTGAGTCCGGTCGACATCGACTGTCTGTCCACAGGGACAGGGTAAGGCGTAGAGGGTTTTCATAGCGGGGGATGAGAGGCGTGCGACTGCAACTCGAGAGTTGATCCGACGCGTACCGTCACTCTAGTGTAGGCTTCGCGGCTCGAGCGACGCCAGCATTGCGGATTGCAGCAATGCGTTTGGCCGCTGGCTGCGCGACTCCGCAATGTAGGACACTTGGTTCCGCTTGAGCGATTCGGCGACTCGAAGGAGCCTCCCGGTCGTTGGCGCTGGATTAGCGCCCGGGAAAACCCAATTGGCAAGCAACCTATACCAATCACAATTTGTGAACTTGGGATATCTGCAAAAAATACACGGGCGCACCTGAGTAGTCGTGTTTGGAATCTTTTACCATCTCGCGGACTCCCCCGGAATGGCGTGAAATTGGTGTTAGAATTCGTTGGATTTTTGGGGGTCGAGTTGGGATAATTCGGTACTCGGGCGAATGAACCAGCTCGGAACCGTGCTGTTTTGCGGGAGCGACATGCTTGCGAGAGCGACATGGCCCACCTAGCTCTTGCGACCCGGAGTTCTCTTGGCCTGTTTTGCCCACTCGCCGTCCGGCTTGCTGCCGTTCTGCGCCTCGCGCAGAAACCAGGGCAGTCCACAGGGGGTACGGCCATTGAGAGACCATTGGTAGGGGAAAGGCACCATTGAAGCGAGAGGCTGACGCTCTCGCTTCGACGAATTGGGCTCGGCAGCCGGAGCGTTGCTGAGTCCGGTGGGTCGGAGTTGGGTGCTGCAAGATTGCCTGGTGCCCGCGGTCATCGGCACCGTTTGAAACTTGCAGTGTTCGGAAGACAAAGCGTAGGAGTCGAGCGTGTACGACGCATCATTGGTTGAAGAGTTGGAAGAGGAACGAACGCCCGTTGCCGACGAGACCGTCGACGACGTCGACAAGACGGCGGATGTCGACGAGATCGATGAGCTGGACGACGACCTGGGCGATCTCGATCTCGAGCCGGCAGAGGATCTCGAGGCTCAGGCCGACGAGCTGCTGGCCACGGCCGAGAGCGAATCGTGGTCGGACGATCCGGTCCGTATGTACCTGACGCAGATGGGCGAAATTCCGCTCCTGACGCGCCAGCAGGAAATTTCGTTGGCCAAGGAGATCGAAGTCACCCGGCGGCGGTTTCGCTGCCGGCTGCTCGAATGCGACTACGTCGCCCGCGTGGCGGTCAAGGCGCTGCGTCGGGTCCACACCGGCGAATTGCCCTTTGATCGCACGGTGCAGGTTTCGGTCACCGACCGGCTGGAGAAGGATCAGATCCTGGGCCGGCTGCCGCACAACCTGCGGACGATCGACACGCTGCTCAAGCGCAACCGCCGCGACTATCGCGTGGCGACCAGCAAGCGTTACCGCATGGCGGAACGCCGCGAAGCGTGGCGCCGCCTCGGCCTGCGCCGCCGGCGCGCCGTCCTCTTGATCGAAGAGCTGGGGCTCCGCACCCAGCGCATCGAGGCCACGATCGGCACGTTGGAGAATTTCAGCCGCCGCGTCGACCACCTGCGGAGCCAGCTCGAGTACCACCGGAAGAACCGCAGTCCCGCGGCCGTCCGCGAGCCGGTCCTGAAGGAGTATCGCAGCATCCTGCGGGCGACCCAGGAAACTCCGACCAGCCTCCGCAACCGCGTCCGCTACGTGCAACAGATCTACACCCAGTACCAGCGCGCTAAGCGGGGACTCTCGGAAGGAAACCTCCGGCTCGTCGTCTCGATCGCCAAGAAGTATCGCAATCGCGGCCTCAGCTTCCTGGACCTGATCCAGGAAGGGAACGCCGGCCTGATGCGGGCGGTCGACAAGTTCGAGTACCGCCGTGGTTTCAAGTTCTGCACCTACGCTACCTGGTGGATCCGCCAGGCGATCACCCGCGCCGTGGCCGACCAGAGCCGGACGATTCGTATTCCGGTCCACATGGTCGAAACCATGTCGAAGGTTCGCAACGTCTCGCGCAAGCTCCTCCAGGAACTGGGCCGCGAGCCGACGATCGAAGAGACCGCCAAGGCGTCGGGAACCGCCATCGACGAAGCGCGTCGCGTGCTGGCCATGAGCCGGTATCCGATCAGCCTCGATCGACCGGTCGGGAACAGCGAGGATAGCCACTTCGGCGATCTGCTTCCCGATGCCGCCGCCGAAAGCCCGGCGACCGGCGCTGCCCAGGAAATGCTCCGCGGGCGGATCCACAAGGTCCTTAAGACGCTCAGCTACCGCGAACGGGAGATCATCAAGCTCCGCTACGGGCTGGGGGATGGCTACAGCTACACGCTCGAAGAAGTGGGGCACATCTTCAAGGTGACCCGCGAGCGCATCCGCCAGATCGAAGCCAAGGCCGTCCGCAAGCTCCAGCAGCCGAGTCGAAGCCAGGAGCTCTCGGGGTTCTTGGACTAAGCGCCAGCCGCGCCCTGACCCCACCTAAAAACCCACGCAAGCCGGCGGTGAGTCGCTCACCGCCGGCTTTGCTTGTTTTCGGGACAGGACCAGCGACGGCTCACTCCCGCCGGAGGTTCGTGCTAGAATTCTTCGCTATGAGTACGCGCCCGAACCCAGCAGACGCCTCGCCAACCGGCCGACCCGATTTCCTGGTCGCCCTGGGGCTGACGTTTCCTTGCTCGCCCGAGGACGTCAAGCAGGCCTACTTTCTCAAGGCCAAACAAGCGCATCCTGATGCCGGCGGCAGTCCCGAACAGTTCGTGGCACTGCAACAGGCGTACGAGAAGGCGGTCGAGTACGCCAAGTTCTTCGAGAGCCGGAGTCGCTGGCTGGCCGCCTCGGTCGATCGCTATGTCGAACAACAAGAGGCCATCGCCTACATCCGGGCGAGCGGTGGCAGCGTCACGATCGAGCAACTCGATTGGCTGCAGCGGGAAATCGGCGACGACTTCGCGCAGATTCTCGAAACGGTCGTCGGCATCCGCTGGACCGGACCGCGCGTCGCCGATGCCAATCTCAGCTACCTGGCCGATCGCGCTGCGAGCTTTGCCTCGTTGCGGGCGCTCGACGTCAGCAGCTCCTCGATTACCGACGATGGGATGCCGCTCTTGGCGACCCTCGAGGGCCTCCGCCAGCTCGACGTCTCGCACACCGCCATCACTCACGAGGGACTCCAAGTCCTCGATCAGCTCTCGAATCTCGAAACCATCACCGTCGCCGGCACCCAGCTGGGGACGTTCCGGCTCTATCGGCTGCGCCGTGCCTACCCGCAGATCGAGTTCGTCAGCTAGCCGGCCTTTCCTGAACCCCTCGCGGAGATCCACCCATGAAGCTTCCGTCTCACTGGGCTGTGCGAACCTTGCTGGGGCTGCTGGTTATGGCCCTCCCGAGTCTGGCCCAGGCTGGCAAATATAACGACGTGCTCAACATCGGCGATGCCGCACCCGCATGGAGCGACCTCCCCGGCGTCGATGGCAAGACGCACAGCCTGGCCGACCTGGCGGGCAAAGACGTCGTGGTCGTGATCTTCACCTGCAATAGCTGCCCGATCGCCGTCGACTACGAGGATCGGATCATCGCGCTGGCCCGCAAGCACTCGGCCGCCGACAGCAAGGTGGCCGTCGTGGCCATCAACGTTAACACGATCGAGGCCGACAAGCTTCCCAAAATGCGCGAACGCGCCGAGCTGAAGGGCTTCACGTTTCCCTATCTTTACGACGAGTCGCAGAAGATTGGCCGCGCCTACGGTGCCACGTTCACGCCCGAGTTCTTCGTGCTCAATG
>JAEUIK010000751.1 GCA_016793185.1 Planctomycetaceae bacterium
AGAGCCGTTTACGCACGCCCCCGCCCGAAACCCCAAGCGCACCCCCCGCAAGACCAATTTAGACTTTGAAATGCGGACCCGAATAGGCTTCAGCCCTGGCAGCCTGGCGCGCCAAGGCGATTTCGCACGCGAGCTCGGGGCCCAGCGGGTGCTCGTCACCAGCGATCCGGGCATCGTCGCGGCAGGCCACACCGGACGCGGCGTCGAGATCCTCCGCGACGCCGGCTGCGCGGTCGAAATCTTCGATCGCATCCAGGAGAACCCCACCTCGGCCGATATCGAGGCCGGCGCCGCAGTCGCGCGCGAGTTCAGCCCCGATCTCCTGGTCGGGCTGGGGGGCGGCAGCTCGATGGACTGCGCCAAGGGAATCAACTTCGTGCATAGCTGCGGCGGGCGCATCCAGGACTACCTCGGCATCGGCAAGGCCACCGGCCCGCTGCTGCCGATGATCGCCGTCCCGACCACGGCAGGCACCGGCAGCGAAAGCCAGTCGTTCGCGCTCATCTCCGACGCCGAGACGCACATCAAGATGGCCTGCGGCGACAAGCGCGCCGCCTGCAAGATCGCCCTCCTGGACCCTGAGCTGACCCTCACGCAGCCGCCGCGGGTGACGGCGCTCACAGGCATCGATGCCGTCGCGCACGCGCTCGAAACGTACGTCACCAAAGCGCGCAATCCAATTTCGCTCACGTTCAGCCGCACTGCCTGGGCGTATCTTTCGGCCAACTTCGCCCGCGTGCTCGATCACCCTGCGGACCTCGACGCCCGCGGTGGCATGCAACTCGGCGCCTGCCTGGCGGGCCTGGCCATCGAGAACTCGATGCTGGGTGCGACGCACGCCCTGGCCAATCCGCTCACCGCGCATTACGGCATCGTCCACGGTCAGGCCATCAGCATGATGCTGCCGCATGTGGTACGATTCAACGCCCGGCAGTGCGGCGATTGGTATCGCGAGCTCCTGGCCGCGGACGTGTCGAGCAATGGCCGACCGCACGGTTCGGCGGACCCGGGGGCGCTGGCCGAGCTGGTGACGGAGCTTTCGGCCAAAGCCGGTTTGCCGGCGACGCTCCGCGAGTGCGGCGTCGACGAAGCGACGCTCGAAACGCTGGCGGGCGAGGCGGCCCGACAATGGACCGGCGGCTTCAATCCGCGTCCCGTCGGTCGAAATGAGCTGCTGGAGTTGTACCGCGCGGCCTACTGAACGAGGGGTCCATGCCACTTTCAATCGCTGTGCCGACCATTGCGGACCGCTGCGGATTGCGACTGGCCGTGTGCGCTGCGGCGTTGCTCGCGGGCTGGCCCGATGGCGGAGCGACCCGCGCGGCCGAGCCGGACGCTAAGCCGTCTTCCTCGGCCGCCACGACCGTCACGGCGACGGCCGAGAGCTGGCCCCTCTTCCGGGCGAACCCGCTGGCAACCGGCGCCGCGGTTTCGGGGCTTCCCGCCAAACCGGCCCTCCTCTGGAAATTCACCACCGAGCAGGGAGCCTTCGAGAGCACGCCGGTCGTGGCCGACGGGATCGTCTACATCGGCTCGCTCGATGGCAATCTTTATGCGGTCCGCCTGAGCGACGGCACCGAGAAGTGGCGCTTCCACACCGAACTCGGCTTCGCCGCGTCGGCCGCCGTCAGCAACGGCTTCGTCTACATCGGCGACACCGAAGGGCGCTTCTATTGCCTCGATGCCGCCACGGGCAAGGCCAAGTGGGGCTTCGAAACCCAGGCCGAGATCGACTCGAGCGCCAACTTTATCGGCGACCGTGTGATCTTCGGATCGCAAGACGCCTCGCTCTATTGCTTGCAGGCGGCCGACGGCGCCCTCGTCTGGAAATACACCATCGAGGATCAGATTCGCTGCTTTCCGACGATCGTCGACGAGCGGGCGTTCGTCGCCGGCTGCGACAGCAAGCTGCACGTCATCGACTTGACCAAGGGAGAGAAGATCGCCAGCGTCGAGATCGACGCGCCCACCGGCACTTCGCCCGCCGTGCAGGGAGACTTCGTGTACTTCGGCACCGAGGGGAACACGTTCTTTTGTATCAACTGGCGCGCAGCCCAGGTAAGCTGGAGATACCAGAACGAGCGCGCCCAGGCGTTTCGCTCGTCGGCGGCCGTGTCGCCGCGGGCAGTGGTGGTGGGTGGCCGCAACAAGCTGGT
>JAEUIK010000035.1 GCA_016793185.1 Planctomycetaceae bacterium
AGGAGTCTCTCCACCGGCGGCGGCGGTTACGGCGGGCGCGGCGGCCACTTGCCCGGCGCCAGCCAGTTTGTCGACTTCCCCCTGGGCGGTCGCGCGGACGGCCACGGCCTGGTTCCAGGCAACGCGCTGTTTTTCGACGTCGGCGACGGCTTGTGCGTGCGTTTCTTGCCGGACAAAGTCGCGGAGGCCGGGATAGTAGCCTTCGGCCGGAAGCACGACGGGCTCGATCGGAAGGGGATCGGGGGCCAGGACCGTGGGCAAGCCCGGCGCCAGGGGATGTTCCTTGTCGGGCTGTGTCTCGTCGCCGCGGACGAACAGATAGGTCGGCGTTGCCGCTTCGGCGTCGTACGCGCGCGGGAGGCCATCCTGCAGCAGATCGCTTTGCCCCGGCACGCGATCGGTGCGCACCTGGTGCGGCTCGAAGAACGCGCGGAATTGGTAGTAGTTCACCTGCTCGATCGGGTCGTACCGGTGATCGTGGCAGCGAGCGCAATTGAACGTCAGACCGAGGAACCCTTTGCCCGTGTGCTCGACGAGACTGTCGAGCCAGACGTTGCGATTGAACTTGTACCAGTTGCGGGCGACATAGCCGGTCGCCCGCAGCACGTCCGGGTCGGTCGGGGCGAGCTCGTCTCCGGCGAGCATCTCGACGATCATCCGGTCGTAGCCCTTGTCGGCGTTGACGGATTCGATGATCCAGTCGCGCCACCGCCAAATGTGGCGTTGGCTGTTGCGGATCTCCTGGTTGTAACCGGCCCAGTCGCTATAGCGCCACACATCCATCCAGTGCCGGCCCCAACGCTCGCCGTGCCGGGGACTGGCCAGCAACTGATCGACGATCCGCTCATAGGCGGCGTCGCTCGGGTCGGCCAGAAAGGCACGCAGCTCGTCGGCGGTGGGGGGCAGGCCGATCAGGTCGAGATAGACGCGGCGCAAAAGCACCTCGGGGGGGGCAGCCCGCAGCGGAGTCAGACCGCGAGCCTGCTGGCTGGCGGCGAGAAAGCGGTCGAGCGGGTGTGAGGAGGTCGAGTCGGTCGCCGGCGGCGGGACCGCAGGGCGAACCACCGGCCGGAAGGCCCAATGATCGCGCGGAGAGGGAGGAATGTCCTCCTTAGGGGTGATCGCTCCTTGGTCGACCCACATCTTCAAGAGCTGGATTTCGTCGGCCGAGAGCGGCGTCCCCTCCAGCGGCATCTGGGTGACGCCGTCCGATCCCTGGATGGCCTGGATCAAGGGGCTCTCAGCGCTTTTGCCGGGCACGACCGCGGGCCCGCTATGCCCCCCTTGGTGGATCAGCGACCCGGCATCGAGGCGGAGTTCGGCTTCTTGCTTGAGCGCGCCGTGGCAGCTCGCGCAGCGCTGGCTGAGGATCGGTTTGACCTGCTTCAGATAGTCGATCGCCTCGGCGGCGAAGGTCTGGTCACCCCCATCGCACGCGGCGAACGCGCCGAGGGCTGCGACGGCGATCAGGAACCACCTCAATGCTGTCACGACAGTTCCCGAGTGGCCAGGAGGGAGGGCCGGTTGCATGACGTCGATGATACCCCACCCGGGGAAAGGAGGGAATCAAATCTGGCTGCGGATTTGGCGGGGTGAACGCCATCGTGGTCAAGGGCTAACCAGAACCGGCGGCGATTCGCCGCTCACCAGCCCCGCTGAGGCCGGTTTGGCCGCGGGGGCTCAGTTCTCCACGTTCGGCACACTGTTTGCGTTTCGACCGTCCTAACGTGCGGCAAACCATTCTGGCGACACCACGCCATTATTTTCGACAAAGGAGTTCGAGCCATGGCCAATCGGCAAATCTTGCAAGGGAGTTGGAACGAGATCCAAGGCAAGATCCGCGAGAAGTGGGGGCAGTTGACCGACGACGACTTGCAGAACGTCAAGGGCAACGTCGATCAACTCGTCGGTCTCATTCAGCGCAAGACTGGCGAAGCGCGGAAGTCGATCGAATCGTACATCGACGAGATCAGCGAAGAGGGGGGGAACCTTGCGGGGCGCACGCTCGAAGGCGCCCGCGAGTTCACCAACCAGGCCGCCACTGCCGTTCGCGACGGCTACGAGAACATGACCGAGGGTTTGCGCGATCGCTATGCCGACGCCGAACGAATGATTCAAGAGCGGCCCGCCACCTCGGCCGCCGTCGCGCTGGGAGCCGGTGTCTTTCTCGGCCTCATGCTCGGCCTCTGCCTCCGTTCACGCTAGGGCGACCCTGGCCGGTAAGAGTCGCACCCTGACCGCTGGACAGTTCGGATTCGTCCGGGCTGCCGGCGGGAGGGGGGCGACCGTCGGCCGCTCGAGTTCAAAACCACACGATTTTCCCACAGGAGCTCTTCGATGGCTGTTCGCAATTATCCCCGTGCTGCCAAGCAGTCTCGTAATTCGGTGACAGCCGACGTTGCTGAAGCGCGTAAGGACCTGATGAAGCACGTTCGCGATTACGCCCGCGAGAATCCCGAAGCGACGGCCTTGTGGTGCCTGGGCATCGGGTTCGTGCTGGGGTGGAAGTTAAAGCCCTGGTAAGCGCCGACGGCCCGCCGATTA
>JAEUIK010000052.1 GCA_016793185.1 Planctomycetaceae bacterium
CGCGGTGCTGCACGACTACCGGCGCTTCGCCCTGCAAGAGCTCCCCATCCGCCGCGAGCTGGGATATCCCCCCTTTGGCGCGCTGACCCGCGTGGTCGTCCGCGGGGCGCGCGAAGCGGAAGTGCAGCACTTTGCCGACGACCTGGCCAATGCGCTGCGGACAGAATTGCAGCCGGTCGGCGACGCGTACCGGTTGCTGGGACCGGCGCCGGCGCCGATCGCCAAGTTGCGCGGTCAATTTCGCTACCATTTGCAGCTCCACGGACCCGAGCTCGACCCGCTGCGCCGCGCGGCGGCTGCCGTCACGGCCGCGATGAAGACGCCAGCGGAGATCGAATGGATGATCGACGTCGATCCCTTGTCGATGCTCTAGCCGCCGGCGTCGGACCGCGCGCACCGAGGAGGTTTCGCGGGCGATTCCGCCGTATTTTGCCCGCCAGCGCGCTCTGTGGCCGCCGATTGACCTTGGATCCCGGTGCGCCAGGGGCTTAAAATACGGTGAGATCCCCGCGCTGTGTGCCGCTGGTTGCTCCGCCGCCGGCGCCGGTCTCCTCGCAGCGCGGAATCGCGAAGGGGTTTCCACCTCAGCCATCCTGACTGGCAAGCGGCATGTCATATCGCTCGTTCAAACGCGTGCTGGGCGAAACCAGCCTCGAGCGCAAGTGCCGCTTTCTCTTTGGCGCGTGCTTGCTGCTGCTGATCACCGGCAGCTTCTGGTGGTACGGCCGGCAGACCGAGCGCCTGGTGTACAAGCAGAGCCGGGCGCAGGCCCGCCTGCTCGTCGATACCGAGATGATGCTGATCCATTGGCAGAAGTACACCACCAATCCCGACTACAAGAGCGTGGTGGCGGAACTGGCCAAGAATCTGCAGAACCAGAAGTTCACCTGGGGGGCCATCAAACCCAACGATTCGACCGGCAAGTACCGCCCGCGCGATCCGTTCGAGCAGGAACTGCTGGCCGAGTTCGCGCGGACGGTCGCGCCCCCGTCTCCCGCGGCAGCGACTCCGACCCCGACGACGTCGCCCGACCAGCCCTTGCCTCCGGAGGAACTGGTTGCCGACGGCAATAGCGACGTGGAGTTTCGCGAGCGTTACCTGCCCGACAAGAGCGAGTACCAGTATTATCAGCCCGTCTACGCCAAGTCGGTGGTCTGCCTGGTGTGCCACCGCGACAACGACCATCCCAACCTCGCGCAGGGCGACCTGATCGCGGCGGTGCGGATCAATATGCCGGATCGCAGCTTTCGCTCGGAATTGTATGTGAACCGCGCGATCCTGCTGTCGACGGCCATTATCACCGTCTTCCTGGCGATGGTCGCGGCCTACGTCATCGTCCGCTACGTGATCGTCAAGCCGCTCAAGCACCTCCGCGACGTCAGCGACGCCATCAGCCACGGCGACCTCAAATCCCGGGCGGAGATACGCACCGGCGACGAGTTCGAGGAGCTGGGGGTCGCGTTCAATCGGATGTTGCGGCACCTCGTCGACGCGCAGGAAGAAATGAGCACGCTCAACGTCAGCCTCGACAAGAAGGTCGACGAGCTGGCCCAGGCCAACATGCGGCTGTTCGAGATGAACCGCCTGAAGAGCGACTTCCTGGCCACCATGAGCCACGAATTGCGCACCCCCCTCAACAGCATCATCGGCTTCAGCGACGTGCTGGGGTCGATCAAATCGCTCGACGAGAAGCAGCGCCGCTACGTGCAAAACATCCAGAAGTCGGGCAAGATGCTCTTGGACATGATCAACGACATTCTCGATCTGGCCAAGATCGAGAGCGGCAAGATGGAAGTCCGCCTGGCCGATTTCAAGATCGACCATGTCATCGGGGCGCAGTGCGACATGGCCCGCCCCTTGACCGAAAAGAAAAACATCGATCTCGAGATCAAGATCGCCCACAACCTGCCCGAGTTGCACCAGGACATGGGCAAGGTCCAGCAGATTCTCAACAACCTCCTCTCCAACGCGATCAAGTTCACGCCCGAGGGGGGAAGGATCATCGTCGAGGCCCGCCGCGCCCGATCCGGCGATCTGGAGCTGGTCGTGACCGATACCGGCGTCGGCATCGCCGACGAAGACCAGGCCAACATCTTCGAGAAGTTCCGCCAGGGCGAAATCGTCCTCCCGACGGGAGACGCGATGACGCGCGAGTTCTCCGGCACCGGCCTGGGGCTCTCGATCGTCAAGGAGCTGTGCCGGTTGCTCGGGGGAGAGATTTCTCTCGAAAGCGAGCTGGGAAAGGGGAGCACCTTCACGGTCCGGCTGCCCTGGACTCTGACCGATCAGCCCAAGCTCGACTCGCCGCTGGCCGAATCGCTCGAACAGCTCACCAAGCCCCGGCGGATCGACTTCGAGCACCCCGTGGCCACGACGGCCGCCGGGGATTGAGCCGCGGCCAGGGGCATCGGCCCCCGTCCATTGGACTGCGGGGCGTTCCCCCCCGGGCGGTGCCCCCCGCCCGTCACAATCGTCACCATCGCGCCACCCCGCATGCGCGGTCGACTGGCTGCCCGGCGGCCCGGAATAAGCTACGTTGAAAAAGCGAAACAAGGCCCGGCCAGGTGGCCGCGGCCGCGTCTGAGCCGGGCGGACTTAACGTATTGTTTGGTTTCCCTTTGAGGAGTGCTGGCCGTGGCCAAGAATCAAGCCTCGGGCCCGTCGGGCGGCAAACCCGAGCGCGAGCCCGCCCATACCTTCGAGGATCTCGGCCGCAAGGTCGACGAGATCCCCACCGTGCAGCAGGCCGAGCAGGCGCTGCGACGCGCTCGCGAGGAATTCGAAAAGTGCCAGGCGCATTACCAGCAGGCCAAGCAGGCCGCGGTGGACGAGATTCAGAGCCTGCGCGAGAAGAACTTTGCGGACCTGCTGGCCGACGTGTTGAACTACGTGCGGCGCCACCCCGGCCAGGGTCTGATCGGCGCGCTGCTGAGCGGCTTCTTTCTGGGCCGGATCTTCCGTCGCTAAGGAGTCCAGGAAAGGATGCAATGGCGCGCTGGAACACCATGGCCGAGGCCCAACGGGAGAAGTTCGAGCTGAGGGCGGAAATCGCCCGGCAGCGCCGAACCGTCGACCGCGATCTCCAGCGCCTGTCGAGCGCCGGCAGCCAGCTCACGTCCTGGAAGACCTACGTCGCGCGCTTTCCGGCGCAGGCGGTCGGCATGATGTTCGGCGTCGGCTTGATCCTGGGCGCCGGCTGGCGGAGTACGAGTTGGCGCAAGCAGCTGGGACGCTGGATCTTCAGCGCCGGCCTGGCGGGCGCCAAGTCGATCTCCTGGAGCGATCTGCTGACGCTCTGGTCGTCGGTGCGTGACTCGTTCGGTAATCGTCCAGACCGTTGACCTCGAACCATCGTGACTTATGGCCGATGCGCAATCACCGCCGCCGGGAAGCGAGCCCCTCTTCGCGGGCGTGCAGCGCGAGTCGGCGCGCCTGGCCGGCGACGTGCGCGGGGCCGTCGGCAAGCGTTGGGAGCTGGCGCAACTGGAGCTCACCATCGCCGCCTGGCAGGTCAAGCGGCTGTCGATCTGGCTGGCCGGCGCGCTGTGGGCCGCGCTGACTTTGCTGCCGCTGGTGATCGTCTTGATCGCGGACGGCCTCGGCGCCGTGACCGTCTGGTCGCGGACGATCTGGCTGGGCCTGTTCGTGCTGCTGCTCGCCCTCGGCATTCCCGCCGGGGTCTGGTACGCCTGGACGCGGTTCCGTCGCGAGTTCGTCGGCCTCGAAGCCACCCTGGCCGAGCTGCGCGAAGATTTGCGCTGGCTCGAAGAGCACTTGCCGCAGTACGATTCGTCATCGTAATCGTACGGGAACTCTCGCGTGAAGATCGCCGTCACCGGAGCTGCGGGACAACTTGGCTACGAGCTCGTTCGGCAACTCGGCGCCGCTGCGATCGCACTCGATCGCGCCGCCTGCGACCTCGCCGACCCGGCCAGCATTCGGCGGTTGGTCGCCTGGCGGCCGGATGCCGTGATCAATGCGGCCGCCTACACTCAAGTCGACAAGGCCGAACAAGAGCGCGAGCTCTGCCGGCGCATCAACGCCACGGCCGTGGGAGAACTCGCGGAGATCTGTGCGGAGCTGGACTGCCCGCTGGTCCAGGTCAGCACCGACTATGTTTTTGCGGGCCAGTCGGGACGCAGCGTGCCCTTCGCCGAAACCGATCCGGCGGCGCCGCGCGGCGTCTACGCCACGACCAAGTACGAAGGCGAGCTGCTGGCCGCCCAATGCCCCAAGCATTGGATCGTGCGGACCTGCGGCCTGCATGCCGCGCCCGCGCCAGGCCGGCGATTCACGAACTTTGTCGCCACGATGCTCCGCCTGGGGACCGAGCGCGATCACTTGCGCATCGTCGACGACCAGCGCTGCACGCCGAGTTACGTGCCGCACGTGGCACGGGCGATTCTAAGCCTCCTCCGCGAGTCGCCGCAGCAGCTACGCGGCACGGGCTACGGGCTGTACCACGTGACGAACCGGGGGGATTGCACATGGTATGAGTTCGCCGCAGAGATCTTTCGCCAGGCCCAGATCAAGATCGAACTCACGCGTATCACGACGGCGGAGTTCGGCGCCGCAGCGCCGCGGCCCTCGTACAGCGTGCTCGATCTCGCCAAATACCAGGCGCTCGGCGGCCCGGAACTGCCCGATTGGCGCGAGGGTGTTCGCGCGCACCTGGAATGCGTCCGCTCCGGGACTACTGGATAACCGCCCCGCCGGGGTGCGACGGTGACGACCGTGACTCATCAGACGGCCGCGGCGCGCTCCGCGCGGCCAATCGTCGGTGGATCCCCCGCGAGCTGCGGGCACGACAGCCGGCGATCGCAAGACGCGCGCCGAACCCGCCCGCGGTGCCGTTCCGGCCTACTCGCAGTAGGCGTCCATTCCCAACCGCAGCTTGAGCTCTTCGAACTGCTGGGCGAAGTAGTCGCTCGACGAATGGACGTGCTCGGCCTCGGTGATGAACCGCATTTGATCGTTGCAGGGCACGCGGTGCTCGCTCAAGACCTCTTCAAACGACTGCAATTCCTGGCCGTAGACGATGAGCAGCTTGTGCTCGTCGAACTGCACTTCCTGCGGCACGCCAGGATTCAGCACGGCGATCCCCGTGCAGCCGTCGTTGGTCAGCAGGTCCTCGAACTCCCAGAGGATGCTCTTGAGGACGGGCGTATCGATGTGCTCGCGGTACAGGTCGACATGCCCGCGGTTCTTGCGGTTGTGGCTGGTCTCGAGCACCACGTCGACCACCGGACCAAGCGGATCGATGAGGTCCATGAAGGTTTCGAAGAGGTGCTTGCTGCTGGCGGCCGCCATCAGGACCGGAACCGACGAACGGCTCTCTTCGTCCTGATAGACGTCATGCCGGTACCCCTCGCAGGGAACGACTTGCAGGTCGAACGACGGACGAACCGCGTCGGTCAACACGAACTCGCCGTAGCGAACCACGCTCAGGTGCGCTTCCAGCTCCTGCTCCGACAGCCGATCAAAGCTGCTCGTGCCTTGCACGCTGGTGCCGTCGCGGAAGACATTGCGGAAGAATCGCTGCAAGAAACCCATGGCTGACGTCAACCTCGCCTCGATGGTGGAATCGCCACGAACAGCGGGCTGCGCGCCCAGGCCACGGCGACTCACGAACTCTACGTTATAACTTTGCGAATCTCAGAAGCATTCCTCCCTGGACACCCGCCGCTCCGTTTGGCCCCGGTTGAATCCCTTTCATCCCTACAACCCGCACAACCTGCCGCCGGTCTCCGGCGGCGCTCGTCGGTGGCGCCGGGCTATCGCGCAACCCTGCACGCGAGCCGACGCAACCTCAGATGTACTCTAGCACTGTCGCCGCGGCGCGGCGGCGGTCCGGACCGCTCGCCGTCTGAATAATTCCGGCCGCGTCCGACCGCCTCTAAGGGTCGGAGAGAGTTTGTCTGCCACATAATTCTCCCAGCCGTGCCGCACGGAAGCGTGTGTAGAGTCGTGGCTGAAGATTTCTCGCTCTTGTCCTTTCAGCCGCGCACTCGTTCCTCGCGCCGCCTGGCGACTCGGACCTGCCGTCGCGCCATCCTCGGCGCACAAAAAGAGGGAAGCCAACCGACCCGCCCTCGCCGAGGGCGAATCTTGCGGTCCGCTTCCCTGACCCCTGTCGCTGCCGGTTTTTCAGGTTCGCCAACACGCCCCGTCGGGGGCCGCTTCCGCCGCCCGAACGGAGCCGTCGTGTGCTGCGCGTGCCGCCCAGGCGGCCTCCCTGGTATAGTGTGCCTGGGTCGCTCCGAGCGGTGCGTGTCCCAGGGGGACGAACGGGAGCCGGTTCCCCCGCAACCTCCCGCCAGCGCCTGACGGCCCGCGCGGATAGCAATATTCCATCCTACGCACTCGTCCAGGGAAGGTTCTGACATGCTCGCAAGATTTATCGGCCCCCGCGCGGCCGTGCGAATCGGGCCCCTGATCCTTGCGGCATGGCTCCTCGGGTGTGGCAGCGCGGCGGACCTGGAAGAT
>JAEUIK010000421.1 GCA_016793185.1 Planctomycetaceae bacterium
CAAGAGCATCTCTGGGCCCCCTGGCGGCTCAGCTATATCAAGTCCGACAAGAGCACGGCGCCCCCCGCGGCCGAGCTCCAGTGGCTGCCCGACGCCGATCGCGGCTGCTTCATCTGCCAGGCCGTGGCGGGCAAGGCCGACCGCGAGGCGCTCGTCGTCGACCGAACCGACACGGCCATCGTCATTCTCAATCGCTTTCCCTATAACAATGGCCACCTCCTCGTGGCGCCGCGCTTCCATCGGGCCCGGCTCGAGCAGTTGTCGACCGCCGAGCAAACCGGCCTGATGACCGAGATTACCGCCATGGTGGAGCGAATCGAGCGGTTGATGCAGCCCGAGGGCTTCAATATCGGGCTCAACCTGGGACGCGTCGCCGGAGCCGGTTTGCCGGGACACTTGCACTGGCATATCGTCCCGCGCTGGTCGGGCGATACGAGCTTCATGCCGGTTACCGCGGGCGTGAACGTCATTCCGCAGTCGCTCGACGCGCTCTGGGAGCTGCTGACCTCCCACGGCGGGCAGCCGTGAGCGCGCCCGGGTCACCCGCTGGACCGGCCCGCGAGCCGGCCCCCCTCCACCCGACTGCGCTGTTGGCTCCCTACGCGATGCACAGCCGCGACTCGGTCGGCCGGCGCTATCCGGAAGCGCCCGACCCGCTCCGCAGTCCTTACGAAGTCGACCGCGCGCGGATCATTCACAGCGCCGCCTTTCGACGCTTGAGCCATAAGACGCAGGTCTTTACCGGCGAGCGCAGCGATTACCATCGCACCCGCCTGACGCACACGCTGGAAGTTGCCGTCGTCGCGCGCACGCTCGGCCGAGCGCTGCGCCTGAACGACGACCTGATCGAAACGCTGGCCTTGGCGCACGACCTCGGGCACCCGCCGTTCGGGCACGCCGGCGAAGATATCCTCGACTGCTGCCTGGCCGACTGCGGCGGCTTCAACCATAACCGCCAGGGATTGCGGATCGTCGAGGAGCTGGAACGCGTCGATCGGCGCTTTCCCGGGTTGAATCTCTCCGGTGAGGTGCTCGAAGGGCAGGCCGAGCGAACCCCCTCGCGCACCGGTAATCTGCGTCCCTTGCTGGAGGTCCAGGCGGTCGAGGCCGCCGACAGCATCACCTACGACACGCACGACGCCGACGATGCCCTGTACCTGGGGTTGCTCGAGCTCGGTGAGCTTTTGGAAATCCCCCTCTGGCAGGCGGCGGCGCGGCGCGTGCGCCGTCAACATACCGATCTCACCGCCGACGAGCTGCGCTGGGCCGTGCTGCAGGAGTTGCTCAACTGGCAACTGACCGACGTGATCGACACCACGCGGCGCGGGATCGAAGCGGCGGGCATTGCGAGCGTCGCGGCGGCGCGCCAGGCGGCCCCGCTCGTAATCGCCACGCCTGAGCTGGCCGAGCAGAAGCGGGAGCTCGAGGCATTTCTGTTCGAGCGGGTTTACAAGCATCCGCAAGTGCTGGAATTCCGCGCGGCGGCGCAGCAGGCCCTGGCCGAGCTATTTGCGCACCTGGTGGCCCACCCGCGGCTGCTGCCGAGCCGCTTCGCGGTGCGCGTCGACCAGGATGGCTTGCCGCGTACGGTGGGAGACTACGTGGCCGGCATGACCGATCGCTACGCGCTCGCCCAGCATCGCGATCTGGTGCGGGCGGGGGCCAAATAGCCGCGACCGGCGCGCTCTCCAATGTCGCGCCGCGGGGGTTGGACTGGCACCCACGCCCCCGCGTGCTAGAATTGACGAAAGGGCTTGCCCCTGAGCAAGTTGCACCCTGCCCCCCGAGTTTATCCCCCGGGCTGACATGCCGCTGATCATTCTCCGCATCGTGTTTCTGGTGGTGGCGGCCGGGCTGGGGGCCTGGCTGATCAACGCCCGCAATGAGCCCTTCCGCATCGATTTGGAAGACAATCCCATTCTGGTGTTCGGGGGAGTCGTCGGGATTGCGCTCGCCGTGATCGCCGCCGACGTGTCGATTCGGCGGAAGAGTCTCGACACGATCTCGGCCGTCTACTTCGGCCTCGTGGTCGGCCTGCTGCTGGCCTACGTCGTCGGTTTGGGACTGACGCCGCTGCCGATCGTGCCCGAGCTGCGCAGCGCCGTGCAAACCATCCTGGCGATCGTGCTGGCCTATACGTGCATCAGCCTTCTGTTGCAGACGCGCAACGACTTTCGCTTCATCATTCCCTATGTGGAGTTCTCCAAGGAAGTCAAAGGGCTCAAACCCTATATCCTCGATACCAGCGTGATTATCGACGGCCGCATCGCCGACGTGGTGGAGACTGGCATTCTCGACAGCCAGCTCATTGCTCCGCGATTCGTCCTCAGCGAATTGCAGAACATCGCCGACAGCTCCGACCGCCTGCGGCGCGGACGAGGGCGGCGCGGGCTTGACGTTCTCAATCGCCTCGGGGCCAACGAGCGCG
>JAEUIK010000137.1 GCA_016793185.1 Planctomycetaceae bacterium
TCCAGCGTTGCCGCGGCATCGGCGCTGAGCTCCGCGGCGGTCGCCTGCAGTCGGCCGCCGAGCTCGTCCCGCAGGCGTTGCTCCACCCCTGGCAGCACGCCCGCCCCCAGCGCAAACCCCAACAGCAGGACGACCCCGGCTGAGCCGAGAAACTGCTGCCAAAACAACCGGCTGGACAACATCGGTGGTTCCGGGAATCGCGCGGACAGGAGCACACTGCGAGGAAATCGGCGAGGCGTGGCCGCTGGCGCCGGAGGCTCTTCTCCAGCCTACCCCCCGGCCGAGTCGCGCAGAAGGGGCGGCGGTGCGCAGAACTTTCGACCGGTAGTCCCTCTGGCGGCAACGACGTGCGCGACCGCGCCAGCAGCCCGTGGTTCGCTCTTTTGCCGGGGGCGACGACTTGCTACCATCCCCCCCTCCCCAACCGCCAGCATCGCGGCGGGCCCAGGTACTCGCGGAGCGGGTCGATGCGCGTGATCGCCCTGATCGAAAAACCGGATCATGTCTGCTACCGCTATCGGCTCGAGGCCTTCATCCCCGAACTCTGGGAGCGCGGCTGCACGCTCGAGGCCGCGCCGCTGGCTCGGAGCTGGCTCGGTCGCCTGCGCCAATTGCGCTCGCTCGCCGCGGCCGACGTCGTCATCCTGCAACGTAAGCTGCTGCCGCTGCTGCAACTGGCCGTGCTCCGCCGGTCGGCCCGCAAACTCATCTACGACTTTGACGACGCGGTGTATCACCGCGACAGCTTTGCCCGCAAAGGCATTCCCAGCCGGCAGCGGATGGGACAGTTCTGGGCGACCGTCTCGGCGGCGGACGGCGTCATTGCCGGCAACGCATTCCTGGCCCAGCAAGCGCGGCAGTTTGTCGACTCCGAGCGCGTGCATGTGGTTCCGACGTGCGTTCGGCCCGAGCTGTACGAACCCGCGGCGCATGCGGCGCGGCGCGGGTCGACGCGTCTGGTCTGGATCGGCCAGCCGAGCACGCTCCGCGGGCTGGAACAAGCGCGGCCCCATTTCGCAGCCGTGGCCCGGCGCGTGCCGGGCGCCGAGTTGCACGTCGTCTGCAGCGAGTTTCCCCATTTCGACCCCTTGCGCGTCGTCCCGCGCCCCTGGACCCAATCTGGCGAGGCCGACGAACTGACGCGGTGCGATATCGGCGTCAGTTGGCTGCCCGACGACGCCTGGAGCCGGGGTAAATGCGGCCTCAAGGTGCTGCAGTACCTCGCGGCGGGGCTGCCGGTCGTCGCCAACCCGGTGGGCATCCAAGCCGACCTGGTGCGCCCTGGCGTGACCGGGTTCTTGGCGGAGACGCCTGCCGAATGGGCCACCGCCGTCGCCACGCTCGCCGCCGATCCGCAGTTGCGCCGGCAGATGGGCGCGGCCGGTCGAGCCCTGGTGGAACGCGAATACAGCGAGCGGATCACGGCCCGGAAGTTCGTCGACGTCGTCGCGCGAGTCACCGGTCGCGAGTTGTCGCCGGTCCGGTGGGAACCGGCGCGGCCGTCCGAGCGGCCCCGTGCGACATCTCCCTCGTCTCCCCAACTTCCCGTTCCCCAGTTGACCGGGGAACCGTCGACATGGTGACGCCCCGAGCGGAACTCTGCCCACGCGCGCCGCGCCGGTTGCGGCGCGAGGTCGTTGTCGCGGGATTAGGACTTCTGTTCAGCCTCGGCTGCGCCCGTTTCCGGCAGGTCAGCGACTCGATCCCCGGCCGGCACACCATCGTCCGCGAGCAACTGGTGATCGCCAGTGACTTCTCGCTCCCGCAGCAACATCGGCTGCTCGAGGAACTGGTCGCGCAGCGCTACGACCTGGCCGTCAAACTGGGACTGCCGACGTCGGACGAACCGATCCACGTCTTCCTCTTCGACAATCCGGACCGCTTTCACGCCTTCACGCGGCAGAATTTTCCGGAGGTGGCTCCGCGCCGCGCGTTCTTCGTCGAAAGCGATACCCGGCTGACGGTCTATGCCCAATGGGGCGACCGTGTCGCCGAAGACCTCCGGCACGAGGTGGCGCATGGCTATCTGCACGCCGTGGTGCCCAATCTCCCGCTCTGGATCGACGAAGGTCTGGCCGAGTACTTCGAGGTGCCCCGCGGGGGCGCGGGGCTCAATCGACCCCACGTCGACGCACTTCTTCGGGCTGCGACCGAGGGTCGCTGGAAGCCCGATCTCGCGCGGCTCGAACACTTTCGATCCATCGCCCACATGGAGCAGCTCGACTACGCTGAATCATGGGCCTGGATCCACCTGCTGCTGGAGACCACGCCCGAGCGGGCCGCGGTCCTGCGCACTCAGTTGCACGCCTTGCGGCAGAAGGGCTCGGCCCCAGCGCTCTGGACCCAGCTGGGACCGCAACTCCCCCAACCGGAAACCGAGCTGCTCGCTCATTTGCGGAACCTCGCCGCCACACCCGCGCACTAGCGCGACCCACGCGGCGCTGGCGCCGGCGGGCTGCCTCAATTCGCGCGGGCCGCAGCGGCAGCTCAGGTCTGGAACTCGGGCAATTCGGCGCGGAGGATCTCGCGCTTCCACTCAGGCTCGTGGATGGGCCAGGCCACGACGCCTCCCCACGGCGACTCGCGCGTCGCGGTTGTCAGCGTGCCATGCGCTTCGTCGCGCGCGCTCCTCTCGGCCGCTGTGAGGGAGGGGGTCCGGCCGCCGGCATTGCTCTTGCGCCAGGCGAGCTGCCCCTGGTCGAACAGCGAGATGATCACCAATGGTGCGCAGTCGAGCATGCGCCGCGCCAGCAGTTCGTGGCTCGCAGTCGAATACGACCGCTTGAGCTCGAACAAATCCCAGCCGCAACCCCGCGCGTCGCGCTCGTACCAGGCCGTGGGAAGCAGCAGCCGGGCGGCCAGCAGATTCGCCACCTGCTCGCGCGCGGCCTCCGAAGTCTCCGCGGGCGTGACGTCGCCTGCGGCGAAAACGTGCCGTGCGAGCTGTTCGCCGATCTCGTGGGCGACGGCCCATTGCCGCCGTTCGCTGCGGGGCTCGGGTCGCAACAAGATCGACGCCTGGCCCCCCGCTGTACCGGAGCGCAAACGAACCGTCCGCGCCCGACCCGCCAGACGAGAATCAATCGCCAAAGCAATCCCCGCGCGGCGGGCCAGCTCGAGCGCATCGACGGGGGGCGCCTCCCAATCGGCCGCCGCCAAGAACTCTCCAACCACGGCGTCGAGGCAATCGGCAAACTCTTCCTGGGTGAGATGCGGAAACACGTCACGCTCCGTATGTATACATATGTATATTATTCAATTCCCGGACCGATACAAGCCGCGCCCCGCGGGGGATCGGCGACTAGCGCCCGCGCGCCCGACCTAACCTCGAATGGCGCAAGCCTTACCGCGGGCGAACCCTCGTCAGTCCCGCCGGCATCGGGTAGCATTGAGCTTTCCCGCTCGCACACGATTTCCGTCTATTGCGGCGTTTCGCCGCCCGAGGGTTTCTGATTTTGGCCACGCTCCCCGTCATTTCCCGCCCGGCCGAAGTGGGCACCAAAGGCACCTACGCCTTCGTCAGTCTCGGCTGCCCCAAGAATCTGGTCGACAGCGAACGGATGCTGGGGCTCTTGCAGCTCGACGGGTACCAGCTCGTCTCCGAGCCGCGCGGGGCCGATTTCGTGGTCGTCAACACCTGCGGGTTCATCGAGCGAGCCCGGGCCGAATCCTTCGCCTCGATCGAAGAGATGCTGTCGCTCAAGCGGCAGGGAAAAATCCGAGGCGTGATCGTCTCGGGCTGCCTGGCCGAGCGCGATAAGGAATCGCTGCTGGAAAAGTGTCCCGAGATCGACCACCTGGTCGGAGTGTTTGGACGCGAAGAGGTGACGAAGGTCGCCGATCGCCTGATCGGCGGGCTGGACGAGCAGCGGCTGGTGTTCCAGCCCGCGCCGGCGCGTCCGCTCTCGGATCGCTCCCGGTTGCGGATCACTCCCAAGCACTTTGCGTACCTGAAAATCTCCGAGGGGTGCGACCGGCTCTGCACGTTTTGCGCGATCCCCAAGATGCGGGGCAAGCACGCCACCAAGCCGATCGAAGAGGTGGTGGCCGAGGCTCGGGAACTGGCCGCCAGCGGAACGCGCGAGCTGAACATCGTCGCCCAGGATACGACCTACTACGGCCTCGATCTCTACGGTCGCCCCCGGCTGGTCGAGCTGCTGGCCGAGCTGGAGCAGATCGAGGGGATCGAGTGGATCCGCTTGCTGTATCTCTACCCGATGTATTTTGGCGACGATCTGATCGCGCACATCGCCGGCAGCAAGAAGATCGTTCCCTATCTCGATATGCCGCTGCAACACATCAACGACACGATGCTGCGGCGGATGCAGCGCCGCGTGAATCGCGCCGATACCGAGACGCTGATCGACAAACTTCGTGCCGCGATCCCCAACCTGGCGATGCGCACGACCTTCATCACGGGCTTCCCGGGCGAGACCGACGAGCAGTTCGACGAACTGCTCGAGTTCGCCCGGCAGCGGCGATTCGAGCGGGTGGGGGTCTTCACCTATTCGCTCGAACCCGACACGCCGGCCGCCCGTCTGCCCGATCACGTGGACGAAGCGACCAAGGAGTCGCGCCGCGAACGGTTGATGGAGATCCAGCAAGAGATCGCCTTCGCCTGGAACGAGTCGCAGGTGGGCCGGCAGCTCGACGTCTTGCTCGATCGACCGGTGCCGGGCGAAAAGCACGCTCTGATCGGCCGCACGTATGCCGATGCCCCCGATATTGATGACGTCGTCTACGTCTCGGGGCGGAATCTCCGGCCTGGGCAAATAGTGCCCTGTGAAATTGTGGCCGCGCGCGGCTATGATTTGATTGGAGCGGCCGTGGGTCGGCCGCACTAAGACGGGAGCGCGAGCCATGTCGGTCAGTGCCAACAACCGCGCGGGCGCCACGGCCTTCAATCTGCCCAACCAGCTCACTGTGGCGCGGCTGATCCTCTCGGTCGTCCTCTTCGTGCTCCTCCCGCTGGGTTTCTATCCCGCGAGCTTCGTGATCTTCGTCGTCGCCGCGTCGACCGACTGGCTTGATGGGTATTTCGCCCGCAAGTACAACATGGTGACGGTGCTGGGGCGGATCCTCGACCCGTTCGTCGACAAAGTCATCGTCTGCGGCACCTTCATTTACCTGGCCGCCGTTCCCGAGTCGGGCGTGCAGCCCTGGATGGCCGTCGTGATCGTCGGACGCGAGTTGCTGATCACCGCGCTCCGCAGCTTCCTCGAGCAGCAGGGGGCCGACTTCTCGGCCGCCATGTCGGGCAAGCTCAAGATGCTCTTTCAATGCATAGCCGCCGGGGTGAGCCTCTTCTATCTGTCCTGGACGCCGGGTACGGCGCCCGACTGGTCGCGGCCGCTCCTGCTCGTCACGGTCTGGGCCGCGGTCGCCCTCACGATCTACTCGGGCATCGCCTACGTCCGCACGGCCACGCAACTGTTGCGGGGGCAGTAGCCACCCCCTCTCTGCGGCGGACACCGCGCTATGGCCGTCGTTCTGAACTTCTTTGTCCTCGTATGCCTGGCGGTCTCGCTCGGCCTCTGGATCGAGATCCTGCGCCGCTGGCGCGCCGGCGAGTCCTGCATTCCGGCGGAGCCCCGCGCCCCAGTCCCCTGGGGACCGCTCGAGATCGTGCTGGCGGTGGGCATCTACTTTCTCGCGGCGCAGGCGATCGTTGCGCGTGGCGGGCCCCAGCCCGATCCTCCTGCAGCCCCCGCCCAGCAGCAGCCGCCCGAAATCCTCGCAGTAGCGCAGGACGCGGTGGACGACGACGAAGCCCCCGTCGAAAAACCCACGGATCGGGAAGAGAAACTTCCGCCGCGCGCCAACGCGGCGGCCACCGGGATCGAGTTTCTGGCCCGGCAGATTCTGTTCCAGCTGGTGACGGTGCTCGGCTGCCTCGCCTTTCTCATCGTCGGCACGCGTGCCGATCGCTTCGATCTCGGCTTGCCGCTGCGGCATGTCGGCCGCGATGCGCGCCTGGGGGTCGTGGCCTTCGTCGCCGCCGCCCCGCCGACGTTCTTGCTGCAGACGCTGTTGGTCCAGTGGTACCCCTCGCAACACCCGATCGTCGATACGCTGGGGAAAAATCCGGGGCCGGCGCTGCTGGCGGTCGCGACGATCCTGGCCGTGATCGTGGCCCCGTGGTGCGAGGAGTTCTTTTTTCGCGTGCTGCTGCAAGGTTGGCTCGAGGGGGCCGACGCGCGCCTGCGCGGCGCCCCGCCTGTCGCCGACGATCCCCCGACCGCCCCCCCGGTGTGGCCGCTGTTCGCAAGCTCGGCAGTCTTTGCCGCACTGCACGCCGGACATGGCCCCGACCCGATTCCGCTCTTCTTCCTGGCGCTGGTGCTGGGCTATCTCTACCGGCAGACGCACCGGCTTTGGCCCTCGTTCGTGATGCATGCCTGCTTCAACGCCACGAGCATGATCGCATTCGCGCTGAGCCTGGGGGAGGGTTCGTAGACGGCCCTCGCGCCGCGAGTGAACCCCGCGCGGCGCACCGATGGCGCTCTGACACCCGTTCTCGCCGGCAGCGTGCAGACGCCGACGTCGATAACTGGCGACGGTCGCCCCAGCTTGTATAATCCCCCTCTTTGGTGCATCGCTGCGTTCCGCGCCGGTGCGCGGGAAGTATCACGTTCGACTTGGGAAGGTCTCTTGAGATGGCATACGGCTTCGGGATCGTGGGCTGCGGAATGATCGCGAACTTTCACGCCAAGGCGATCGCCGACACGCGGGGCGCCAGGCTCGTCGCCTGCTTCGACGCGATCGGCGCCTCGGCTGACCGGCTGGCGGCGGCAACCGGTTGCCGCGCCTATCATCAGCTCGACGCGATGCTAGCCGACAAGGACGTCGACGTCGTGACCATTGCCACACCGAGCGGCGCGCACCTCGAGCCGACGCTTGCGGCCGCCCGCGCCGGCAAGCATGTCATCGTCGAGAAGCCGCTGGAGATCACCCTCAAGCGCTGCGACAAGATGATCGCCGAATGCGAAAAGCACGGGGTGCAGCTCGCGACGATCTTTCCTTCGCGCTTTCATGCGTCGAGCCTCGAGATCAAGCGTGCGATCGACGCCGAGCGTTTCGGCCGGCTGACGCTGGGGGATGCCTACGTCAAATGGTTTCGCACCCAGCAGTACTACGATGCCGGCGCGTGGCGGGGCACCTGGGAGCTCGACGGCGGCGGCGCCCTGATGAATCAGGCCGTCCACAGCGTCGATTTGCTCACCTGGTTCATGGGTCCCGTGACCGAAATCACCGCCCAGGCCGACATCCTGGCGCACGAACGGATCGCCGTCGAGGAC
>JAEUIK010000430.1 GCA_016793185.1 Planctomycetaceae bacterium
CTGGTCGACGACGGCCGCATGCAACTCGGTCGCGTCCGCACGCTCGTTGACGATCATCCGCCAGACGCGATCCAGGAAGCCGCGCACGCCGTTCACGCCCGACATGCTCCAGGGCTTGGTCGCTTCGAGCGGGCCCATGAACATCTCATACAGGCGCAACGCGTCGGCGCCGTACTCCTTCACCACGGCGTCGGGATTGACCACATTGCCACGCGCCTTCGACATTTTGTGGGCCCGGCTGTCGAGGCGAATCTCGGGCTGGGCCGCCAGCACAAAGCCTTCGCCCTGCTTCAGAGCATCCTCGGGGGCGACCTTCACGGCGACCACGCCCGGCGCCTTGGCCTCGGGTGCGTTCGCCGAGACCCAGGCGCCGTCGGCGCGCTGAAATCCGGTGAACTCGGCCTCGCCGAGAATCATGCCCTGGTTGACGAGTTTGCGGAAAGGCTCCAACGTCGTGACCACGCCGCGGTCGTAGAGGACCTTGTGCCAGAAGCGGGCGTACAGCAGGTGCAGCACGGCATGCTCCGCGCCGCCGATGTAGAGATCGACCGGCATCCAGGCCTTTTCGATCTCGGGGTCGACCAGCTGCTGCTCATTGTGGGGGTCGAGAAAGCGCAAGTAATACCAGCACGAACCGGCCCACTGGGGCATCGTGTTCGTCTCGCGCTTGTAGCGCACGCCGTCGATCACCGGGTAGAGCCATTCTTCCGGAGCCTGCTCCAGCGGCGGCTCGGGGCGATCGTGCGCCTGAAAATTCGGCATCTGCGGCAAGTCGACCGGCAATTCCTCGGCGGGCACGATCCGCAGCAAACCGTTCGGCTCGCCCTGCGCGTCGAGTTCGCGCAGGATCGGAAACGGTTCACCCCAGAAGTGCTGCCGACTGAAGAGCCAATCGCGGAGTTTGTAATTGACCGCGGCCTGGGCGAGCCCTTTGTCGTGCAAATCGGCCGTGATCCGCTGCTTGAACTCAGCCGTGGCGAGCCCATCGTAAGGACCGCTGTTGATAGCGACCCCAAGCGCGGGAAATGGGGACTTGCCGGCCAGGACCGCGGCACGATCGACGCCGGGCGCCTGACCTGGATCGACTACCGCGAGGATCGGCAGTTGCAAGGCCTGGGCGAACTCAAAGTCGCGTTCATCGTGCCCCGGCACGGCCATGATCGCGCCGGTGCCGTAACCCAGCAGCACATAGTCGGCTATCCAGATCGGCACGCGCTGGCCGTTGACGGGATTGAGCGCGTAACTGCCGGTAAAGACGCCGGTCTTATCCTTGGCCAGGTCGGTGCGATCAAGATCGCTTTTGCGCGCGGCCTGCTCCACATAAGCCTGGACCGCGGCAGTCTGCGCCGGCGTCGTCAGTCGCGCGACATAAGGGTGCTCGGGCGCGATCACCATGTACGTCGCGCCAAAGAGCGTGTCGGGGCGCGTCGTATAAACGCGGAGGACGTCGCTCCCTGGCTTAGCGGGAAAACCCGATTTCGCACGCGCGGCGAGCCAGACCTCATACGCCGAGGCCGCGTCGGCGCTCCCGGCGGGTGCGAGCAGGAAGTCGACTTCCGCCCCCGTGCTGCGTCCGATCCAGTTCCGCTGCAGCGCTTTGATCCCTTCCGACCAGTCGAGCCCCTCGAGATCCTTTTCGAGTCGGTCGGCGTAGGCCGTGATGCGCAGCATCCATTGTCGCAAGGGAAGGCGAATGACCGGGTGCCCGCCCCGCTCGCTGAGTCCGCCAATGACCTCTTCGTTGGCCAGCACGGTCGCCAGCGCCGGACACCAATTGACCGGCGCTTCGATCTGGTAGGCCAGGCGATGCTCGTCGCGGTAGCGGCGGACGGCCTCCTCGCCCGCCGCCGAGACCTCGGCCGGAATCGGCAATTCGGCGATCGGACGGCCGCGTTGCTGCTGGGGGTCGAACCAGGTGTCGAAGATTTGCAGAAAGATCCACTGCGTCCAGCGAAAGTACGCGACGTCGGTGGTCGCCAGCTCGCGATCCCAGTCGTAACTGAAGCCGATCATCTTGAGCTGCCGGCGGAACGTTCCGATGTTCTTCTCGGTCGTGATTCGCGGGGGCGTCCCCGTTTTCTTGGCGTATTGCTCGGCTGGCAGTCCGAAGGCATCCCAGCCCATCGGGTGCATGACCGATTTGCCCTGCATGCGGGCGTAGCGACAGACGATGTCGGTGGCGGTGTAGCCCTCGGGGTGCCCGACGTGGAGTCCCTCGCCACTGGGGTAGGGAAACATATCGAGCACGTAGAGCTTTTCGCCCTGGGGGAGTTTGGGAGCGGCGAATGAGCGGTTCGACTCCCAGTACTGCTGCCACTTCGGCTCGATGACGGCGGGGTTATAGCGAGGCATAGGTCCAGGCAGAGTCAGGAGTAAGGGGAAAACCCGGGCAAGCGGGCGATTTTAATGATTGTGGCGAAAGCGGGCAAACGCCCCCCGTGCCCTGCTGGCACTGCGGCCGAGCCAACTGCCCTTGAACCAGGTAGCGCGCCACGATAAAAGGCTCGCTCTTTGTTCCCTTCGGCGAACGCATTTCTTGCCAGCATTTTCGAGCGAGGAGGCAATATGCCCCCGCGGTTTATTGCGCTCGCACTGATCGCGAGCGGATTGAGCATCGGACTCGGCGGCTCTCCCCTGCGCGGAGACGAGCAATTCCCTTACCGGGGATTCGTGAACGCGAACGACGTCTATCTGCGCAGTGGGCCGGGACAGAACTACTACCCGACCGAGAAGCTCCCCTACGGGACCGAGCTCGAGGTCTGGCGCCACGATCCCGGTGGTTGGTACGCGGTGCGCCCCACCGAGAAGAGCTATAGCTGGATCTCGGCCGAGTTTCTCCAGCCCACCGCTGACGGGTTGGGGGAGATTACCGGCGACAATGTGGTCGTCCGCGTGGGAAGTGAGTTCAGCGACGTGCGCGACGTCATTCAGTTGCACCTCAACCGCGGTGAAGAAGTCGAAGTCCGTGAAGCGAAGCGGATCGGCAGCGGTCCGGGCGCGCAAACCTGGTACAAGATCGCGCCCCCGGCAGGCGAATTCCGCTGGGTGCACGGCAAGTACATCGACCAGGATCTCGAGCGTGCTGCGGCCGACCGGCGGCAGCCGGCCCGCAATCGGTTGCTCCCGGACGAGGATGACGACGATGACGCAACCGCCGCGGACGAATCGCGGCAGGTCGACCATACCGCGAGCGTCGCTGCCGGCCGCGACCGCGACGGTTCCACCGACGAGGCGGGCGAGGCCACGGACGCCGACCACGAGGATCCGCGGACAAAACCGTCCCGCAACTCGAGCGAAGAAACCCCGTCGCCCACGGTCGGTACCCGTACCGAGCGGCAGCAGTCGCTCGATCGCGAACTGGACGATCTGAATGCGGCCCTGTCAAAGCTGGTGGCCGAAGAGCCCACCGCCTGGTCGTTTGAAGATCTTCGCGCCCGCGCCGAAGCCGCCCTCGAACAAGGGAGCACGGCCATTCAACGCGGCCGGGCTCGCTTGATCCTGTCCAAAATCGAGCGCTTCGAGGATGTGAAGCAAAGGATGGCCAAGTTCGAGAAGGCCGTCAGCGAATCCGAACGCCTCGAGATGATGGCCTCGGCCCGAACTCGGCGCAACGTCGGCGGGCCCCGCTTCGATGGCGTCGGGCGACTCGCTCGGGTGCAATCCAAGACTCCCGGCGTGCCCGCCTACGCGCTCACCGATCCCTCGGGCGCGATCCGCTATTACGTGACTCCCGCGCCAGGGGTCAACCTGCAGCACTACGTTGGCCGCGAAATCGGCGTCTCCGGCGGGAGCGGCTATATCCCCGAGCTGCGCGGCCGCAGCGTCACGGCCCAGCGAGTGATGCCGCTCGATGATCGCCGCTGGCGGTAGAACGCAGCGCACCTTCGCCCCGGCGACCTCGTCGCTGTTCCTGACAATCTGACCGCTTCTGGTCAATTCGGCGCTCGAGCGAGTCCTGGTAAGCCCGGATTTGCTCAGGCTCGATCCCCGCGCAAGCCGAACTATCCATAGGACCGCTACAACCGGCCCAGTTTTGGGCGCCGGCAGCGGCGACTTCGGCCCGTCCGACGAACGTCGGGCGAGGCCGTGGCGAGCGAAGGGGGGGAAAATGCTGTCACTCGTCGTTCTCGGGATCGCGCTGCGCGCTCGCCGCCGCCGTGCGATCCTGCTGGTCATGGCCTCGGCGCTCTGCTTCACCTGGGCGAGCCTGGCCCTGGGAGCCGATCCGAATCGCGCCAGCAGCAGCAATTCGGCGCGGAAGGATGCCTTGGCTGCGATTCCCCGCGATAAGCTCACGCCCGAGCAAATCGAGAAGGTGCGCTCGGTCGTCAATAAGCCAAGCGTCTATCGGCGGATGCCCACGCAGGTGATCCGCTGCGATCCCGATCTCTACTTGTTCGTGATGAACCATCCCGAAGTTCTGGCGAACATCTGGCAAGTGATGGGCATCGAGGATGTCGTCTTGCAGCCGCAAGGTGACGGAACCTACCTGGCCGACGACGGCGCCGGCACGCGCGGCGTCGGCGAGTTCCTGCACCAGAGCTTCGACACTCACCTCGTCTATGCCGAGGGAAGCTACGACGGCCCCATGTTCAACAAGCCGGTGCAGGGAGCTTCGGTCGTCCTGCTCAAGTCGGCCTACAATCGCGAACCCGACGGGCATTACTACGTCACGGTGCGGCTCGACGTCTTCATCCGGCTCGATCACGCGGGGCTCGACTTCCTGGCCAAGACGTTCCAGCCGCTGGTCGTGCAAGTGGCGGACTACAACTTCGTGGCGACGACCAATTTTCTCCAAAGCCTGTCGCGGACGGCCGAGGTCAACCCCCGCGGCATGCGGAAGCTGGCCGAGAACTTGACGAACCTGCCGCCGGTCGTGCGCGGCGAGTTCATGGCGACGACCGCGCAAGTGGCCGACCGGGCGGCCGCGATCAACACCCAACGGGCATCGTTGAGCACTCCGCGCATCGAAGTGCGACAAGCCGCCAAGATTCCGGCGGAATAGCCCGGGCCCAACTCCGCCGCTTTGTGCACTGCGCGGCGTCGCGCCCGCCGGCGACCCTTGAAGCCCCGCGCGGGATCCGCTACAACCGCGCGGCATCCCCCTGCCGCCGAGAAAGCCCCGCCGATGACGCGCATACTGGTCCTGCCCGCCGTTCTCTTTGGCAACCACGGCCCCTACCGACAGGCACTCGACGCCGCGGGCCTGACATCCGTCTATCCGCCCGATGGCAAGTCGCCCACCACCGTCGAGGGATTGATGCCGCTGCTCGACGACGTCGAGGGCGTGCTGGCCGGGATGGAACCTTTCACCGCCGAAGTGCTGCGGAAGTTCCCCAAATTGCGGGCGATCGCCCGCATGGGAGTGGGCTACGACGCGATCGACGTGCCGGTCGCGACCGAGCGCAAGATTGCGGTCACGATCACGCCCGGAACCAACGAAGTCTCAGTCGCCGAACACGCAATCGCACTGCTGTGTGGAGTCATGCGCGGCTTTCCCGGTCGCGACGCCGAAGTCCGCAGCGGCGTCTGGGTCCGCAAGTCGTTGCCGCGGATGGCTGGCAAGACGATCGGGCTGATCGGGCTCGGCCGGATCGGCAAGGCCGTTGTCCCGCGGGCGCAAGGGCTCGGCCTGCACGTCATC
>JAEUIK010000164.1 GCA_016793185.1 Planctomycetaceae bacterium
CGGCAACGCCTGCCGCGGTCGCTGCCAGCGCGCTGCCTGCCGCCGGCAGCGCACCAATCCCGCGCCCCCCCAGCGGCGCCCGCCGCCGCTGGTTGCCGCGGCGGCGCAGCGAATGGGGTTTGCTGGCCGCTCTCGGACTCTTGGGAATCGCGCTGGCGACGACCTCGCCCGCATTTGCCACTCCCGACAACCTGGTGAATCTGCTGACCAGCACCAGCGTGACGGCGATCCTTGCGCTCGCCGCGACCATGGTCATGGTGGCAGGCGGGATCGATATCTCCGTGGGGTCGCTCCTGGCCCTCTCGGCGGCCGTCTGTGGATTGGTGCTGCGACTCCCGCAGCCGCCGGCCGTCGCTATTCCCGCGGGCATCGCCGCCGGTCTGGCAGTCGGTTGGGCGGGTGGATCGCTCAATGCCGCGCTGGCGCTGGCGGGGCGCATTCATCCGATCGTAGCGACACTGGGCATGATGACCGTTTATCGAGGGCTCCTCGTCGCCCTGACCGGCGGCGACGAGATTCTCGGCCTGCCGCCCGCCTTCGATCAACTCGCACATGGCCGCTGGCTGGGGCTCAATGGCGCGATCTGGACAATGCTGCTGGCGATCCTGGCAGTGCAGGTGTGGCTCACGTGGACACGTCTGGGGCGGTACCAATTGGCCGTGGGTTCCAGTCCCACCGCCGCGCGGTTGGCGGGCATTTCCCAAGCCCGAGTCTGGCTCGTCGCTTTCGGCGGGGGTGGCCTGCTGGCGGCCCTGGCTGGCATGGTCGAGCTTGCCAAGAGCGGTTCAATGCAGTCCGGCTTGGGAACCGGTTACGAGTTGCAGGCGATTGCCGCCGCGGTGATTGGCGGCACCGCGGTGAGCGGCGGTCGAGGCTCGGCCTGGGGGACGTTTCTCGGCGCGCTGCTGCTCAGCCTGGTGGCCAACGCCCTCGTTCTCTGGCAGGTCTCGCGCTACCATAGCAGCCTCGTCGTCGGCGGCCTGATCCTGGCCGCCGTCCTGGTGGACCGTGGCTGGCGGAGGTTCGACTCGTGAACCGTGCCGAGCTCATTTCGCGAATCGCCCGGCAGTTGCCGTGGCTGTTGCTTGCGCTGGCGGCGGGCATTCTGCTGCTCGAGTTACGGCGCCCCAGCGACGTGCTGCTCTTCTGGCCCGCCTGGGCCGAAACGGGAATGCTCGCGGCAGGCCTCACGCTGGTGATGCTCACCGGCGGCATCGATCTCTCAGTTGGCGCGATTGTGGCGCTGGCCAGCATGGCGTTGGGACTCGCCTGGCAACAGTGGGATTGGTCGATCGAATCGGCCGCGCTGCTGGCCATCGCTGTTGGATTCGTCTGCGGCGCCTGGAACGGCGGGCTGGTCATCGGTGGGATCTCACCCTTGGTCGCCACACTGGCGACCATGGCCTGCTACGCCGGCGGGGCGTTGGCGCTGTCGGGCGGAGAACGCGTGGCCGGCCTTCCCAACGCGTTCACGGCGCTCGGCAACACACGCTGGCTCGGTATTCCCAGCCAGGTCTGGTGGATGCTCGCCCTCTTTGCGGTCGCGTCGGTCTTCGTCCATGGCACGCGCTGGGGTCGATACCTGTACGCCCTCGGCGACAATCCCACCGCCGCGCGGTTCGCCGCGCTCCCCGTCAAGCGACTGCTCTGGTCGATTTACGCCGCCAGCGGTTGCGTGGCAGGAATGGTGGCCGTCGCCTATACTGCCCGCTCGGGAGCGGCCACGCCGACCTCCGGTGTCGGGCGCGAGCTCGAGGCGATCGCCTGCGTGGTGCTGGGGGGAACGCGCGTCACCGGCGGGGCAGGGGGGATGGGACGCACGCTCCTGGGGGTCATCGTCCTCGCCCATCTCGATATCGCCCTGCAACTGGCCGGCTCCCTGAACCTGCGTCTGCCGGGCATGGAGGCTGCCTGGCAGCCGAGCGCCGAAAGCCGGCAGATCATTCTCGGGCTGCTGGTCATCGGCATGGCCATCTGGAACGAGCGGCTGGCGCGACGCCGCGAAGCGCTCGCCTGAGGGAGACTTACAACTGTGAATCGTGCAACCTGCTCCAAGTCCCAACCGCGACGCCCGCGCTGGTGGCTTGTCCTGTTCGTGGTCGGCGTCTTGTTGACGCCGCTCGCCGGCTGCGGCGGCGATCCCGGGCCGAGTGCCGACGGGGGCCGGCGCCTGAAGATGGCGATGATGCCCAAGCTGGTCGGCATCAGCTACTTCAACGCCTGCGAGCAGGGCGCCCGCGCAGCGGCTCAGGAGTTGGGCATTGATCTGGTCTACGATGGTCCCGCGGTCGACAAAGTCGACGAACAGGTGAAAATTGTCGATCGCTGGATCGCGCAGGGTTTCGATATCATTGCCGTCGCACCCAACGATCCGGAGGTGATTGCGCCGGCGCTCAAGCGGGCCGTCGACGCCGGCATCATCGTCCTGACCTGGGACGCCGATGCGAACCCCGTCACCTCGGGGCGAGCGACGTTTGTCAACCAGGCTCCCGTCGAGGCGATCGGCAAGACGTTGGTCGACGTGCTGGCCGAAGGGATCGGTGGCCGCGGCAAGGGGTTGATCGTCACCGGCTCGGCGACGAGTCCGAACCAGAATGCCTGGATGAAGGTCATGCAGGCCCGGCTCGCCGAGAAGTATCCCGAAATCACGTTGATTGAGACCTTGGTGAGCGATGAGGATCAGGCCAAGGCCCAGCAGCTCACGCGCGACGCGCTGTCGGCGCACCCCGACCTGGCCGGCGTGTGGGGGATCACTTCGGTTGCGCTCCCCGGGGCCGCCAAGGCGGTA
>JAEUIK010000434.1 GCA_016793185.1 Planctomycetaceae bacterium
TCGCGGGCGCCGGCGAAGGAATCGGCGCCTTCGTTCTGAAAGTGCTCCCAGATCGCGTCTTGGTTGCTGCCAGCCATGTTCGCGGGGCCTCGGAGAACTCACGGCGCGCTGCTGGCTGCAGCAGACCCCACGCGCGCGGCAGGCGCGTGCCGAGCGGGCCAGCGCAGGGCCTGGATTGCCCGCGCACCTGGCTAGCGCCGCTTCTGGCTTTGGATCTGGGCGGCCATTTCGGCAAAGCTCTTGGCCTTGGCCTCGTCGCCGAGCTGCCGGTGCATATCGGCCAGGTTGCTGTAGGGAATGGCGAGGGCCGTGCGCTCGAGGATCTCCTCCTCGACGGCCTGCTCGATCAGCTTCAGCCCCTGCTCGGTCAGGCGGAGCGCCTCTTGCGGCTGACTGGCTTCCCAGTACGACACGGCCATGCTGACGAACGTCTCCCCCTGTCGGCCGATATCGGCCATGGCGGTCTGGGGAATCGGCTCTTCCATCAAGGGAACCGCCTTGTCGAACCAGGGGATGGCCTGCGTGCGGTCCTTTTTCTGGGCCGCGAGGATCGAACCGAGACGGAAGTAGAGCCGCCCCATCAGATACGACTGCCCTGGAATCGGCTCGCGTTGGGCGACGGCCGCCTCGAGGTTGGTGACCGCCTTGCCGCCGTACTCGAGCGCCTGCGGAAACTGCCGCCGCATGTGATAGACCTGCAAGGCATCGTAGTAGGCCATGCCGAGTTCCCACTGAATGCGCTGTCGCGCCAGCGGATCGTCGGCGGTCTTGATCAGTTTGGCGCCGTGTTGCGCGGCCGCATCGATCCAGGGCCTCGGATCGACCTTGCCTTGCAGACCGACGCAGGCCGCCAGCGCCTGCTGGCAGAGCTGGAACCGGGCGTTGACCACGTCGGCCTGCAGCGCCGGGCTGTCGGAGATGAGCTTCTCCGTCCGCTGCAGCCACTGCGGCACGGCGGTCGCCTTGTTGTTCCAGGCCCCCCAGGCAATGTCGTTGGCCATCTCCAGGTGCGCGTCGAGCAACACCTGGTGCGCGGCGCGGCGCACCGCCACGCGGCGATCGTTCAGGTGGGCTTGCGCCAGGCGAATCGCCTGCTGATGGTAAGTCGCGGCCTGCTTGTAATCGCGGTCGGGTCCGGCGGCGATCTGGTCGCCGAGCTGGGCGAGCGCGGCCGCTTTCCACACGGGATCTTTCTCGGCGAGTCCCAGCGCGGCGCGTGTCTCGACGAGCGCCCCCTCGCTATCCCCCTGCTGTTCCCAGATCTTGGCCTGCAGCAGGCGATACTCGGGATTCTCGGCGTCGTGTTCGCAGGCGGCGGCAATCGCCTGGCGCGCCTCGGGAAAATTCCCCACCTCGAGCAGAATCCGTGCTCGCAACGCGTGCGCGCGCACGCATTGCGGATCGAGACTCAGGGCATAATCCAGGTCGGCCAGGTTGGCCCGATAGCGCGCCCGCGCGTGCCGCTCGGCCCGCAGCACAAAGGGCTGCGCGTCGATCCGCTCGATGATGATCTGCGACACGACCGGGTCGCGCTCCCCCTCCGCAAACGTGAAGATCACTCCCCGCTCGGGATAAGCTTGCCCCAGCAGCTCGCCGAACTCGTCGCTCACCACGGCGGGCATGAAATCGTCGAGCTGCAGCTCCTTGGCCAGCGCGGCGGCCGGAAAGCCCTTCTCGAGCTGAATCAGGATGTTCGTCAGCACGCCCTGCTCGAGCGTCGCCGTCACTTGCGAGAACGGCGCGACGGCAAACTGCATCTGCACCGTCGTCTCGTCCGACTCGTCGACCTCCTGGGGCTTACCCCACAGGGTCTCGAGCTCGGCGCGGGTCGTCTTGCCTGGTTGTGCGCCATTGAAGGTGGCAGCTTCGGCCTCAATCTTGGGAGCCGGCTCGTCCGCGGCCGTCGGCACGTCGCCAGCCGGGCTCGCGTTTTTTTGCGGTGCGTCGGTGGCGGTCGCCGTCGGACGTTGATCGCCGACGACGACTGCCGGGGCATCCGGCTCGGTTTCGGTGGCGACGGCGCTGGGATCCGCGGCGGCTGGCTCAGCCGGCGCTGCGGCAGCGTCGGGCGTGTCCGACGCGGCGCTCTCCGGATCCGCCGGCGGCGCCGACTCGTCGCCCGGAGTCGCGGGTACGTCGTTGGCCGGCGCTTCGGCAGCCGCAGGTTCGGCGTCGCCCGCGGGCGCCGGCTCCGCGCCGGTCTCGTCGGCCGCCGCATCTTCCGCCGCGGCGCGCGGCATCACAAAGGAGTGCGTCGTGGCAATGCCGCTGAGCATGGCCCACAGCACGAAAGCATGCCCGAGACGCGGGCGGAACATCGCAGCGAACCGCATGGCTTGTTCCTCCTGAACAGCCCAATCCCATTCCCTGGCTGGGGTGGCGAAGGTCGAGAAGTATAGCTGGACGCGAAACTGCGCCAAGATTGGTTAGCGGCGCAAGCCCGCCCGATGCTGGCAAGAGTCGCCACCTGCTGGCACGAATATCGATCGGTGCGGGCACCTGCGTCGCGCGGGGGCCCGCAGGATCCCTTCCCGGCGACGTTCAACCGCGCCACTCAGCCGGCGGCAGACAGCATGCTGGCAAGAATCTCTTGCGCTTGCTGAAGCTGGCCCAGGCGCAACGCTTGTCGCGCTTGCTGCAGATGCGCGACCTGGGTCGCGGTGAAGGGAACGGCCGCTCCCGGCAGTGGCGGCTGGGGCACGAGCCGCGCGGCGATCATCTGCAGCAGCCGCTCGATCCCCTCGCCCGTCGCGGCGCTCGTAAGACAACAGGGCAGACCCGCGGACGACGGATCCCGTTCGCGACCCCCGGGGGGGAGATCGCACTTGTTGTGGACCACCACCAACTCAGCCCAACCGGCGCGATTCGCGAACGCGGGAAGCGCGTCGTTGCGGCTCCGGTCGATCACCAGCAGTACCAGGTCGGCGCCGTGCGACTGGTCGACGGCGCGCGCGATGCCTGCCTGCTCGAGCGGGTCGTCCGCTTCCCGCAGGCCCGCCGTGTCGATCAGCTCCACCGGCCACCCCTCGAGCGCAGTGGTCGCAGTCACCAGGTCGCGGGTGGTGCCGGGTTGGGCATGGACAATGGACCGCTGGAACCCCATCAGGGCGTTGACGAGGCTACTCTTGCCCGCGTTGGGTGCGCCCACCAGGACGACGCGAAACGGTTCGACCAGGCGTCCCCCGAGGCGTGCGTGCCGCAGCAACTCGTCGAGCCGGTTCGCGGCGACCGTCTCGTCGCCGGCAGCCAGCGCGGCCAGTGCCGCCGCCAACTCTCGACCCAGCGCGCCCTCGGCCTGATCCAGCAGGATCGACGCGGTGCGTTCGGTGCGGGCATGAACCAAGGCCTCGAGCGCGGCGCGGCGAATCGGATCGGGCTCGGCGAGCAGCGCGACCTCCTGCGGGTCGGAGGCGACAGCCCCCCCGGCCACGAGCGCG
>JAEUIK010000217.1 GCA_016793185.1 Planctomycetaceae bacterium
AATCCGGCATTGTTTATCTCGGGCCGTTTCGCGATCGAAGTTTAGTCCGCGATCCTCTTCGCCGGACGTCCCAGCGCGCCCTCCCCTGGCGCGGCGTCAGAGTCACCCTGGCTTCGCCATTTTAGGGGTTTTCGCCGATTGCGATAGCGGTTCCTCGGCGGGCGTCGAATCCGCTCCTCGGCCCCACCGCGACCGCAACCGGCGTGCCAGCGGCCAGATTCGCTGGCTGGACGCGCGCCAGCAGGCTGCTGATAATCCGCGGCATGAAGACCTTCACCAGCGAGAGCCTGACCCATGACCCCCTGCACGGGTATATGCCGTTCATTGCCGCCCGGGACCTCGAACCGGGAGAAGTCGCTGAGCAACACCTGATTGACCACCCCTGGGTCCAGCGGTTGCGGCAGATCCACCAGTTGCAGACCGCCTGGTGGGTCTATCCCACGGCCGAACACACCCGCTTTCAGCATGTGCTCGGCGTCATGCACCTCGCGAGCCGGGCCACTGCGGCGCTCTACGAGAGCCTGGCCGCGGTCTGTCCCGATCTCCCCAGCCGCGGTTACGTCGAATCCCTGATGCGGATGGCGGGGCTCCTGCACGACGTGGGTCACGGCCCGTTCGGGCATTTCTTTGATGCCCAGTTCCTCGCCCACTACGGCCTGAATCACGAAACCCTGGGGCGAACGATCATCGTCAACCACCTGGGAGGACTCCTCGCTGGGATTCGCCGCAATCCCCACAGCCGTCTCGCCCCGCACGAAAAGCTGGATCCCGCGCAGATCGCCTACCTGATCACCCGTCCCACCGAGGCCTCGGCTGCCGCGGGGCCGAAGTGGCTCCGCCTGCTCCGCGCGCTCTTCAGCGGCATCTACACGATCGACAACATGGATTTTGTCCTCCGCGACGCCTACATGTCGGGCTACAACCAGCGGGCTTTCGATCTCGAGCGGCTCCTGCACTACAGTTTTTTCAGCGACGCCGGACTGACGATTCACACGCGCGGTCTGGTCGCGCTGGCCAATTTCGTCGCCGTGCGCGCCGAACTCTTTCGCACGATCTACTTCCATCGCACCGTGCGGGCGATCGATCTCTCGCTGAGCGACCTCTTTGCGCAGAGTCGGGCTTTTCTCTTTCCGGGCAACCCGCTGGCGCATCTCGATGCCTATCAGCGGTTCACCGAATGGTCGCTGCTGGTGGATGTCGCCCGCTGGCACGAGTGCGATGATCCCGAGCGCCGCGCAGCCGGGGAGGCCTGGCTCGATTTTCTCGCGCGGCGCACTCCCTGGCGGATGGCTTGCGAGCGCACGCGATACTTCGGCAGCGGCGAATCGGAGCCGGGGAGCATCTTCAGCCGCGCCGAGTTTACCGAGGCGGCGCTCCGCGGGCTGCTGCCCCCGGAGATTCGCGAGATGCCGCTGCGCGTCGACCTGGCGCGACACGTGCATCGTCCCGGCACGCGCGGACCGGCGGCGGGGCAGAACTTTGTTTACGACCCGGCGACCAACACGACCCGCCCGCTGGGCGACAGCGAGCTCTTCCGCCGTTTGCCGATCAGCTACCGGCTGGTGCGGGTGTATACCAGGACGTCCGAGCACAACGCCGAACTGGCGGCCGCGCTCGATGCGCTCTTGGGAGGCGGCGCGGAGGATGACGTGACCAACATGTGAAGCGGAGGCCGGTTGCCGGCTGCCGCCACGGGCCCCGAGGCGACCTCAGCCTCGTCTGCCTACCAGCGGTACTTGTAGTTGGCTGGATCCAGCGGCCGGCGCTCCTTGTAGTTCTTGAGGGCATCGTAGATCCCCCCCTGCCCGGCCGGGCCGATGAACTGGAACTGCGTGAGGCGATTGCCATGATAGGCGCGTTCGCCACCCGGGGGTGCCTTGCGCGCGGCGGCCAGCCCGCTCTCTTGATGAAGGATGGTGTCGGTGGCGTGGTAGTACTTGATCGCACGCGGCTCCATTCGGCAGGCCCCTTTATAGGGAGCCGCCACGGCCGTCTCGCATCCCCACCCCACAAGCATCACCAACGACAAGACGCTTCCCCAGCGCGCACCACGGCGCGCAACCCTCAACGTAAATCGCATGGAGCCTCTGTTCCGTGATGAATCCGTTCGTCCCCCGACGTGAGGCCTGATCCTATCGACGACCCGCGGGACTGTCCATCAGGAAGTTGCGACAAATCGCGATGCCAATCGCGCGCATCAAACCCGCACGCGCGCGAGTCGCCGCATGACGAAGTTCATCCGGCTTGGTACGATTGAAGAAGGCTGGACAAACAGGTTGACACTTCCGCGCACTTCTGAACGAGCACTCATGACTGCCGACGTTTACGACAACCCGCTGGTCGGGCGCTATGCCTCCCCGGCAATGAGCCAACTCTGGGGACCGCAGCGCAAATTCAGCACCTGGCGCAAGCTGTGGGTGGCGCTGGCCGAGGCCGAGGCCGAGCTGGGATTGCCGATCACGCCGGCGCAGATCGCCGAATTGAAGGCGAACGTCGACCGGATCGACTTCGCCGTCGCCAACGCCTACGAGCGCAAGCTGCGGCACGACGTCATGGCGCATGTCCATGCCTATGGCGACGCCTGCCCCGGCGCGCGGGGGATCATCCACTTGGGGGCGACAAGCTGCTACGTCACCGACAACACCGATTTGATCCTGATGCGCGAGGGGCTGGGACTGGTGCGCCGCCAATTGCTCGACGCCCTGGCCGCGCTGGCGTCGTTCGCCCAGAAGTATCGCAGCCTCCCCACGCTCGCCTTCACCCACTTCCAGCCGGCGCAACCCACCACCGTCGGCAAGCGCGCGACGCTGTGGGCCTACGACCTGCTCCTCGATCTGCTCGAGATCGACCATCGCCTGCGGGAATTGAAGTGCCGCGGCGCGAAAGGAACGACCGGCACCCAGGCGAGCTTTCTGGAACTGTTCCAGGGCGACCACGCCAAGGTGCGGGAACTCGATCGCCGCGTCGCCGCAAAGATGGGCTTCGCCGCGAGCTACCCCGTCACCGGACAGACCTATTCGCGCAAAGTCGACGCCCAGGTTCTCGCCGCCCTGAGCGGCATCTCGCAAAGCGCCCACAAGGCGGCCACCGACTGGCGACTGCTGCAGCACCGCAAGGAGCTCGAAGAGCCCTTCGAGACCGACCAGATCGGCTCGTCGGCGATGGCCTACAAGCGGAATCCCATGCGGGCCGAGCGGATGTGCGGGCTGGCCCGGTATGTCATCAGCCTCGAAGCGAGCGCCGCCCAGACCCACGCCACGCAATGGCTCGAGCGTACGCTGGACGACAGCGTGAACCGCCGGCTGACGCTCCCGCAGGCGTTTCTCGCCACGGACGCGGTGCTGCTGCTGTACGCCAACGTCGTCCAAGGGATGGTCGTTTACCCAAAGACGATCGCTCGCAACCTGGCGGCCGAGCTCCCCTTCATGGCGACCGAGAACATCTTGATGGCCGCCGTGGCGGCGGGGGGCGACCGGCAGGAGCTGCACGAGCTGATTCGCCGACACAGCCAGGCCGCGGCGCAAGTGGTCAAGGCCGAGGCGGGGGAGAACGATCTGCTGCAGCGTCTCGCGCAGGACCCGGCGTTTGCGCAGGTCGACTTCGCCGCCATCGGCGACGCCAGCAACTACGTCGGCCGGGCCCCCGAGCAAGTGGACGAGTTTCTCGCCGAGCTCACAGCGACGTGCGCGGCGGCGGGGGATTCGCTCGAGCAGCACCAGAATGCGCAAGCGTCGAGGCAGGTCACGGTCTAGCCTGGCCGCCGCGGCGCCGTCTCGCGTGTCCCCGCGGTGGGGCGCCCACCGGGCGAGTTACACCAGGTCCAGGGGCCGCTTGGGACGCTTGGGGCGGGCGCAGTCGCTGCAGACGCCCGTGATGATGAAGCGGTGACCGAGCACGCGAAAGCGCTGCTCGCGGGCGACCGCGTCGCGAATCTGCCGCAGCTCATCGCTATGAAACTCGATGAGCTTCTCGCACTCCTGGCAGTAGAGATGATCGTGCTGGGGATAGCCGTAGTCGTGTTCGTAAACCGCGCGGCCGCCGAGGGTCATCTTCCGCAGGAGGCCGGCGTCGACCAGTTCGGCCAGCGTCCGATAGACCGTGGGGCGGCTGACGTGCTTCTCGCCCGCGGCTTGCTGCAAGCGCAGGATAAGCTGGTCGGCGTCGAAGTGGTCATGCCCCTCGAAGACCTGCTCGACCAGGTAGCGGCGTTGGCTGGTCACCCGTTTGCCGCGGCTCTGGAGAAACTCCTCGAAGCGCTCCAGCGGCGAGAGCGCGACCTGCACCTCTTCCAAGGCAAACGTGTTGCTCATGTCGATCCAGCCTTAACTCCGCGGTCCCATCGGGTGGCAAACCGGCACGGGAACCGCCGCGGGGAACCACCTTCAGTATCAATAATGATTCTAAATTGATACTGAACGGGGGCAAGGGCCGGAACGCCACGATTGACCCAATCCCTGCCCGGGCAGCCGGTTGAGTTGATTCAACGGGCTGCCCGGTGGCGGGAAGGTCGTCTCAAGAAGCTGCCCAACATCGCCCAGAGCCCAGGCGCAGAGCGGCGGGCATACAGACTCGGCGAGGAGCGCTAGCGGCCCGAAAAATCGACCGGCGGACCCTAGGCGATCTCGTCGAGCAACCGTTCCAGCGCCCCGTCCAGCTTGTCGGCGCTCTCGTAGCTGCCATCGGCAATGGCGGCCCGCAGCTGCGCCACGCGCTCGTGGCGGATTTCCGGGAGATCCCGAATCGCGTCGAGCATCTGGCCGGCGGCCGAAATGTCGAGCTGATCGCGGGGAGCGGCCAACCCTGGGGCCTGGGGGGCCTCAGCCGGGCGGGCACTATGCGGAGCGTGGATCGCCTGAGCACCGTGGACTTGAGAAGGACCGTGGATCTGCATGGCTGTTACTCCCGTTCGGCAATTCACGGAGACAGCGATGCACGGTCGATCGTGCGGCGGCCTGCGTGCTTCGAACACGCAAGTCGGTTGTCGCTGCGGCGCGCTTGCCGGTCTGTCGCCCGTCACTCGAGATGTCCCGTTGGGCTTGGGCTCAACCAGATTCTCGAGCAATGGCTATTCCGGAAGGTAGTCGTCCGGACGAAACGAGCTGACATGTCAGCGCTGCCGGGTCGAGAAGTTTGCACCGCTCGAACTCAGCCGCGGAAACCTCCTGCAGCTCGTCTAACTCGCCCTGACCACTTCCTTCCCTTGATAGGACACTATCCAGCGCCGCATTCCTTGGTCAACAACCTCGCGGGCACGGACTCACTGTTGCACCCGTTTCATCGACCACTCGCGGCGTCGGGTTGAGGTATTCCTGAGTCGTTGCGGACGGTGCCGCCTAAGGCCCCTGGAGCACAAGTAACGCGTATTACGGATCGTTCTCAGCGAATGTTCAACGGTCGCCACGCCAGCGGCGAAAAAAGGTGCGCGGCGTGTTGCTGGCAGGCAACACCGGCCGGCGCAGCCCGCTCGACCCGCGCAGCTACCAGCAGGGGCGAGGCGATTCGCCGCGGCGCGGGGGAGATTCTAGGAGAACTCCGTGGGACCAGCAATGTCGGAATCCGCCTCCCCGCCCCCCGGTAGCGTCACGCCAATCGGCTCCAACGCTGCCAGTTTACCTAGTTTTCGCGAAACCCGCCGGGGCTGGTATGGTTTCATGGAGGTGATAGCACACGACGACACCGCTCAACAGCAAGCGAGTTCGCTGCCATGCGCGATTGTATTCCGGCCGCATCCGTGCGGTTTTTCGTCTGCTGGGGCCTGGTCCTGGGCTTGATGGCGGGCCGCCGGGCGATCGCGGAGGAGGCGCGCGCCGACGAGCACGCCGACGAGCGCGCTGCGGCAGCCCTGTTCCAGCAACTCGATGCCAACAACGATGGCCAATTGACGCGCGACGAGGCCGCCGGCGACAAGGCGCGGCTCTTCCAGCGGCTCATTCGCACCAGTGACAAAGATGGCGACGAGCGGCTCACCGCCGACGAGTTTCGCGCAGGGCTGGCGAGCCCCGCGACGACTCCAGCGCCCGCCGAGGGGGTTGAGGCTCGCGCGGCGAAAGCCAACCGGAAGAAGCCCGCCAACTCGGCCCCTGCTGCAGCGTCCGGAGCGCTTTTCGATCGGCTCGATCGCAACGGCGACGGTCAGGTCGTCGCCGAGGAAATGCCCCCTGCGCGCCGCGAGGGATTTGCCCGGCTGTTGCGGCGGGGGGATGCCAACGGCGATGGGAGACTCGATCGCGCCGAGTTTGGCAAACTGGGACCGCTCGGGGGCGAAGGGGCCGAGCGCCTGCCGGCCGGTCCTGCGGGGCTTATCGCAGCGCTCGACGGCGACTCCGATGGCGAGCTCTCCGCGGCCGAGATCGCGACCGCCGCCGACTCGCTCAAGCAACTCGACCGCAACAGCGACGGCAAACTCGATGCGGCGGAACTACGGCTCGCTTCCCGCACGGCCGGCAGTCCCGAGGCCGGCGCTCCCAAAAAGCAACGCCAGCCGGGCCTCAAGTCGAAAAAGAACAACGAGCCGTAGTTCTCCCACTCCAGGCCCGCGAGCATTGTTCGCCGGCTGGCCGCCTGAATTGCAGTTGGACAGCGGGATGCTCGGTCAGCCACCAGGTCGGAACCGCGGGGGTCGTGGCACCTTGTGCCAAACGTCACAAAGTGGGCTGCCGAAATGGCTCCCCCTCGATTGGCACGCCCTTTGCTTCTAATTCCCCCGAACCTTCGCCCGCCACCCGACGTCTAAAGGGTGGATAGAGCGAGAGCGGCAAGTTCGCCAAAAATCTGGCAGCAGATTTGTGGCAACTTTGCCGGCGGGAATCAGAATAACAAGAGAGAGGCACGCGGGCGGCAATGGGAACTTGCCGCCGGCCGCGAACGGAGAGGAGACGGCGATGAACACTCGCAGGCTCAATGGCGACCACCCGGAGCAGCCCGATTCGGGCGCGCCCCGCGTTGTCTCGAACACTGCTTCGACCGCAACGGTGGAGCCGGTGCTCTATGCCAGCTTTGCCGAGTGGCTCGATCGCGATCTCTCGCGCCTGGAGGATGCCTACAAGGGGTGGGCGACCGCTGGCTACGGCCAATGGCGGCGCTCGTTCCAGACCGCCCGCTAAGGTCGCGGCACCAACCCGTTGTCAGATTTGCTGCGGACCCCGAGTGATCTCGGGGTCCGTTTCTTTGCTCGAGCTGGTCGAGCCGGGTGTTAGTTCCGCCCCCCGCCAAAGCCCGGCAGCCCCAGTTCTTTGCGGCGTGCCATCAGCGCGGTGAAGTATTCGCTGAAGAGCGCGCGATCCTCGGGCGTGGTGCTGTTGAGCATGTTACGCGTTCGTTCCTTGCGGTCGCCGGTTCCGGCGCCCGGCGGAGGTCCCGGGGGACGCATGTCGCCCATTTGCCGCATGGCCGACATGAACTTTTCCATCTCCTGGATCCGGTCGTCGAGAAAAGCCTTCCGCTTCTCGAGGGGGAGCTCGGAGTACGCCTTGGCGTGGTTCCGCATGATCGTGGCCGGGCCGCCGGGTCCCGTCATCACCTCGCGGCGCTGTTCGGGGGACATCTGCACCATCGTATCGCGGAGCTGGGTCATCGTTTTGACCTGCTCCTGGACCTGCCCGCTCTTCCCGAAGTCGGCGGTGAGCTTGGATTGCAGCTCGCGGGCCTTGGCGACCTGCGGATCGGGAGGCGGCGTCCGCGGCCAGAAATACCAGGCAGCGGCGCCCGCTAACAGCACTACCATCGAGCTCGCGAGTATCAGCCGATTACGCATGGCAGAATCCCCTGGGATGCCTGTCGGTCAGCAATTGCCTCGCCTCGTGCCTGTTCGTCGCTTGCCTGACTGTACCGCCTTGACCGCGGAATGTTTCAGGCCAGTCTAGGGTCGGGCCGCCGTTCCTGGCGACAGCAGTTAGCGGGCCGGTTCGAGCAGCCAGGTCACGACGGCTTCCCGGGCGGCCGAACCGGCGGCCTCGGCCAGGGTCAGCCGCTCGGGATGGCCCTGGGCGGCAAACGTGGCCGCGATCGTGGCCGAATCGGCCGGCTCGCCCGCCACCCACAGCGGGCCGGGGGCACAGAGCGCCAGCAATGCCGGCACGTCGCCGTACTTCACGATTCCGGGCCAGAACTCGGGCGCCGCCAGATCGGTCAGTGTGGCGAAGCGGAACCCGGCGGTATCGACGGCCGTGCGCGTGACGGCGTCCCCGGCCTGCGTCCGCGCCGCCGCAGCCCACAGCCCGGCCTTGCCGAGGCCCACCAGGTGAATCTGCTCGGGCTGCTCCTGCGCGTCGCGACCGAAGGCGATCAACGTGAGCACGTCGTGGACGCGCTGGGCAAATAGCGAAGCGTTGTAGCCGTAGGTGTAACCGGCGTAGCCGCCGATCACCGAATTGCGCACCATGCGCTGCTGTTCGGGCGCCTGGCCATCGGCCAGAAACTCACCCTGCTGGTAGAGGTCGATGCCCGCCACCGAGGTGCCGGCGTCGAGCAGTTTCTTGATCTCGGGCTTGAGACCGCCGCCGGTGTCGAAGAGCCCGGCCTTGCCCTGCTCGTCGAGCCAGATGACCGCTTGTTTGTTCCAGTTCTTGGGATGCAGAAACAGCACCGGCACCTGTTCGCCCTGGGCCGCGTAGGTCAGTAGCCCGGTGAACTCGAGGTAGGTGTCGCGATCCTGCTCGGAGGTGGCTGCGAACTCGACGGCGCCCTTCGGCGGCAATCCACGGCCGACGAGCGACTCGATCGCTCCGCCGACCACTTCACGGTACCTGGCGAGCGAGGCTTCGTCGGAGGGCTTGAGCTGCGCGATCTGCTCGGCGGAACTCTTGGTCAGGTGCTGCACGAGCGAGCGTTCGTAGTCGTCGCCCGCCGGGGGACGCGGATGCTTGGCGTCCCAGACACTCAACTCGGCGATCGTAAGAGGCTGAAAATCCTCCTCGACGACCGGTTCGGCGAAGCCCAATCCCAGGTGGCGATTGAACCAGTTGTACATCACGCCGCGGCTGACGTAGTTGTAGTTGTGGCCGAACTGCAACAGGGGCTTCGCCATGACATTCCCTTCTGCGCCGTACAAGGCGTACAGCTTCTGCAGCTCGGGGAGTCCCTTGGTCGCGATTTCGCGGGTCCAGTCGAGGGCGGCGGACATCCCCAGCGGCTTCGGCGCGAAGAGCGCCGCCAGCTCGATATTGCCCGTCCCTACGCGGAGATAGTCGCAATTCTCGCAGGTGCAGCCCCCTTGCATGTCCGTCGAAACCATCACGGCGGGAAAGGCGACTTTGGGGCGGGGATCGATCGCGCAGAGAATGAACGTCTGCGTGCCGCCGCCACTGGCGCCGGTGACCCCGATCCGCTCGGGATCGACGTCGGGGAGCTCGCTGAGAAAATCGAGCGCGCGAACCGAGTTGTACGTCTGCAGGCCCATCATGTGCTGCAAGCGCAGCTCGGCCTGCGGGCTGAAGTAGCCCCAATTCTCCGGCGTATTCATGTGCGACCGCGAACCGGGGCGATGATCGAGCTGTACGCTGTCGGCGTAACCGACCATGTCGTAGTGAAAGACGACGCAGCCCATCTTGGCGAGTTGCTGGCAGCGCGCCTGCAAGGGATAACGCCCGGCCGGCTCGAACCGCTCGGCGCCGTTCACCAGATCATTGCGCAGCGCCTGCGGTCCCGCGTCGTAGAAGCGGCCGTTGGCCCAGTGGCCGTGCGGGCAGAGCACTCCGGGGAGCTTGCCGCTGCGGCCGACGGGACGATAGAGACTGCCAGTGACGAAGTGGCCGGGATGGCTTTCGAAAAAGACCTTCTCGACGGTGAACGTGCCGCGATCGACTCGGCCATGAATCACCGCATTGGCCGACGTCTTGGCCGGCATCGGCCAAAGTCCGTTGGCGACGAGCGTCTGTCGGCGGAGCTTCGCGGCGCGCGCTTCCCACTCCTCGCGCGAGGCCGGAACCGCCATCGGGAAATAGCCGTTGAGATCTTTCAACTCGCCGAGCCGGGCATCGGCAGGCAACTTGCCAGCTGGCAACGCACGCGGGACTTCGGCGAGTGCCACCGACGCGGTGAGCGACAGCGCGGCAAATAAAGCGACGAGGGTGCATCGAAGCAAAACCATGAATCGGCTCGCGGCTGGGTGGGGCTGGGAGGGTAGGCCAGGATCTCGGCCACCAGTGTAAGGTGCCGCAGTGCGGAGGGGCAAATTGGCGGCGGAAACCTGGTTTCGGTCCGTGGCTTGGGTGCCACTGCGGGCTTGTCCCGCAGTGCTCTTCGAAGAATTGAACACGGCGGGCTCAAAGTTGAAACGTTAAGGCTGAACTGTCCCGATCACGATCCTAGCCAGCATCCAGCCACTCGCCCGGCAAACGATACAGCCTCGGCATCCCAACCCCCTGCGGCGCCGCTTTGGCATACCAGCGGGCACTCGACCAATGCCAATCGACGGGCAGTTCAGCCAAACCGCGACGAACGGGGTTCAAGTGAACATAATCAATCGCCGCCTCGACGGCCCGGACCGATTGCAAATTCCGGTCGTACCCAGGCCCCTCCTGCCAAAAACGAAAGACTCTCACGCCGGGTCGCTGTCGGATAGTCAGTTGTTCCAAGAGTGCTGACTGATGCTCTTCGAGCTGCTGCTTGATCCGGTAAGAGAACGGACGCTTGATCGCTGTCAGGAGGCGAGGGATTTTCGAAGCGTGGGCAAGCCCGCAGTGGCACCCACAACTCACTCTTTGCTTCCCTAAGAAAACAAAAAAACGCCCTCGGTCTTTCAGCCGAGGGCGTTTAGTTCGTCAGCAGCTCGGATCTCGGGCCGCTAGGGTTGTCGATTCGCCTCAGGTTCCAAACTCCGGCCGGCGGCGGTGGAGTTGGCTTTGCAGGCGTTGGACGATCGAGCTGTGCATCTGGCTGACGCGGCTCTCGGAGAGATCGAGCGTGGCGCCGATCTCCTTCATCGTCAGCTCTTCGTAGTAGTAGAGAATGATGATCAACCGCTCGTTGCGGTTGAGCCCCTTGGTGACGAGCCGCATCAAGTCGTGCTTCTGGATGCGGCGCGTGGGGTCTTCCCCCTTCTTGTCTTCGAGAATATCAATCTCGCGGACGTCTTTGTAGCTGTCCGTCTCGTACCATTTCTTGTTCAGACTGATCAGGTTCACCGCGTTGGCGTCCAAGATCATCTTTTCGAGCTCGGGCACCGAGATGCCCATGTGTTGGGCGAGCTCGGCTTCCGAAGGCTGGCGGCCCAGCTTGGCTTCGAGCGTCTTGACTCCCTCGTTGAGCTTGCTGGCCTTGGAGCGCACCAGGCGGGGCACCCAGTCCATCGTCCGCAGCTCATCGAGCATCGCCCCGCGAATTCGCGGCACGCAGTAGGTCTCGAACTTGACGCCACGATTGAGATCGAAGGCGTCGATGGCGTCCATCAGGCCGAAGACGCCGGCCGAGACCAGGTCATCCAGCTCGACTCCTTCGGGCAGGCGGGCCCAGATGCGCTCGCCGTTGTATTTGACGAGCGGCAAGTAACGCTCGATCAGCCGGTTGCGCAGATCCTCGTTCTGCATGTCGGCCTTATAGGCCTTCCAGACCTCGGCGATGTCTTCTTCGGGCTTGGCGGCACGAGCCGGGGCGGCAGCAGGAGCGAGCGTCGATGCCATCGAATCCTCCATGAGTGGCTCTGGCGGCGAACTTGTCTGCGTCTCGACCAGCCGGTCGTCCGGCCCGGGACCGAGCCTCTTGCTCGGTCCCAAGTCGATGCTGGCAATCTGGCGGAAGCCGCACGGAACGCGGTTCCCTCCGGGAACCAGCACCGTGTCAGTTTCTCGCCGGCTCCGAGGCCGCAAACTTTCTCGAACCGGTACACCTTAACAGCGCCAGGCGCGCCGAGAGGGTTTCCAGGTTATCGGTCAGCCGCAATCTCCAGGTTGAGTGGTTTTGTGCGCGAACTACGTTTTTTCAAACCGCAAGTTCAATGTGATCGTTCTCGCGCTGCCGCGCACCCGCTGGCTGCTACGGCAGTCGAATTCAACGCTGCGGGCTCACACCGGGCGAGCCAGCGCTCGACCCACTGCTCCAGTGCCCTGGACGACCGCGAGCCCGGCTGCGCATCGCGGGCTGCCAGCGGCGCGCCGGCGAGCGAATCGCGGGGGACTGTCGTCACCGTTGCCAGCGACAACGCCAGGAAGCGCCGGCATGTTTCGGCAAACCGCGCCCCGACCGCCGTCGCCTCGCCCCCGGCGTCCGCCAGGTTCACGACGGCATGTACCTGCTGCCCTGGTTCCCGCGTGTAAAGCTGCTTGAGGACGGCGTAGCTATCCGTCACGGCCAGGGGATCGCCGGTCATGACCACCAGCAACTCGTCGGCAGCCTGCCAGAAGCTGCGCGTCGCGCGGCTGGGGCTGGCGCCGGCGTCGACCACAATGTCGTCTGTATGCGCTCCCAACTGCCGGAGCTGATCGATGAGGCGCACTTGCGCCGCCGGCGAGCACTCGACCGTCTCCGCGTCGCGCGGCGGGCCCAGCAGGAGTTGCATGCCGTGCGGACCAGCTTCGAGCGCCTCGTGGACGCTGCGCCGCGAGGCCAGCACGTCCACCAGCGTATAGCGAGGATCGGTCGCGGTCAGAGCCGCGAGATCGGGACCGCCGAAATCGCCGTCGACCAGCAGCACCCGTCGTCCGCTGCGGGCCAACGCCGCGGCAATTCCCAGAGCCACGGTGGTCGTGCCGACGCCCCCCTTGCCACCGCACACCGTCAGCCAGTGCGGCGCGCGGACCTGCCCGGTCCGGGTGCCCCGGCGAACGAGCTGGCGAAGTTGGTTGGCTTGGTCGAGCATGGCCGTCGAAACTTCTGGAAAACGTTGCGAAGATTCGCAGAGTCGCCGCCGGGATCACGCCGCTTTGCGCGCCAGACCCCGCGCTTCAAACGATTCATCGAGTCCGAGCACCACCCGGGCGAGCTTGCGGGCATCGGCCGGCGCGATGTCGTCGGGAACGTTCTGACCGTGGGTCAGGTAGCTCAGCGGAATTCGCCCCGAGCGCAACAGCGGCAGTACGCTGCCGGGCGCCGTGAGCTCGTCCAGCTTGGTCAGGATCAGGGCCGTGGTCCCCACCGCGGCGAAGCGCTCGGCGGTTCGTTCCAGGGCCGCGCCGCCGGTCACGCTGCTCAGCACGAGGTGGACCTCATCGGCCTGAGCCTCGTGCAAGAAGGCGCGCAGCTCCTGGATCTTCACTTCATCGCGCGGACTGCGTCCGGCCGTATCCATCAGGATCAGCTCCAAGTCCGACATGCGCTCGAGCGCCTGCCGCATCTCGCGCGGAGTCGACACGACCTCCATCGGCAGATCCATGATGTCGGCGTAGGTCCGCAGTTGCTCGACCGCGGCAATCCGGTAGGTATCGACGGTGACGAGGCCCACGCGGCGCTTCTCGCGGAGCCGGGCGTTGGCCGCCAGCTTGGCAATGGTGGTCGTCTTGCCGACGCCGGTCGGGCCGACCAGCGCCACGACATGCCGGTATCCAGCGCGCGGCTGGATCGGGCCCACGACGCGAATCTCAGTTTCCAACAGTTCCACGATCCGCGACTTGCAGAGCTGGTAGTCGAAGCCGTCGCGCCCCCGGGCCGACCCGCGCACGCGCTCCACCAGGTCGCGGGCCTGCTCGTCGGCGACATCGAGGTCGATGAGATCGGTGTAGATCTGGAAAAGCTCGGCCGGCCAATCCGTTTGCGGATTCTTTTCGTGGCGGCGGCAGAGCTGTTCGACCATGCTCTGCAGCTCTTGAAGTTGATGCTGCATCGGCCCCGGGAGCTGCTCATCGTGCCGGGGCACGGCGGGGCCGGCCACGGAACGCACGTCGAGCGGGGCCAGCCGGCTCGGAACGTTGACCTGCGCCGAGGCCACGACTTCGATCAGACGCTTACCGGGCAACAAGTTCCAGAACCGGCCCGCGCGCACCTCGCGCGTCTGCAGCACGGCGGCCTCGGGGCCGAGTTCGCGGCGCACCAGCGCCAGTGCTTCCTGCACGGTGCCGGCACGATAGGTTTTCACGTCCATAAAGGGCATCCCTGCCGATAACCAACGTCCCTGTCGTCACAATTTCGAGCCGCTTCAGGCCGCGGCGGCCAACGCCTCGCTCACCAGACCGATCGATTCGACCTGCGTGTCGCGGGTGATTTCGTCGTAGCTCAATACC
>JAEUIK010000333.1 GCA_016793185.1 Planctomycetaceae bacterium
TGAGGTTGACGTCCTCGAACACCGTGCCGGAGATCTTGATCGGTTTGGGCACTTGCCGCAGCGAGAAGGCGGCGCCGGCCGTGTAGACCGGATCGGGGACGGTTCCCGGCGGGACATAATCATCCGGGGGCAAGTTGAGTCCGCGCCCGGCGAAGTTGTTGTCGTAGGCGTCGAAGAACATCGCCTGGCCGGTGGCGTCTTCGAACGTGGGCGCGCTGAACTTGCCGCTGAGCAGCGAGCCTTCGAACTCATTGCCTTCCGCGACCGCGTTGGCCCCGATGAAACCTTGCTCGTCGACGTCGATGGTAAAGACAAACTTCTCGCCAGCGTCGAAACCCTCGAAGTTGATGGTCAGCAGCGTGCCGCCGTCGCTGACAGTGACATCGAAGTCATCGATGCCGTTGGCCGAGACGAGTTTGAATGCAGCCGAGCCGAAGGCTCCCGCACCGCCAGCGGCGGAGTCGAAGAAGACGTCGCCGATCGAGAGGCCCTGGCCATCCTTGTCGGTGTTGATGGTGAGCTGCGTGAGCTGGGTCCCGGGAGCACCCCCATTGAAGGTGATCTCGAAGCGATCGCCGACTTCGTCGGCGCCGCTACCCTGTTCGCGGTAGACCATGCCGATCTGAACCGGGGTGACATCGAACGCCATCAAGCGGCGGGCTTCGAGCTGTTCCACCCGGCAGGCGCGGATCCGGTCGGAGGTCGTGAAGGGATCTTTCCTCCGCCGACCGCTCCGGAAGAAATTTGGCAGCGTGGACAACGCGCTGAATACGCCCACGATCAACCTCCCTGTCGATGCGTGATAGGACTTTTAGCTGTGGGGCGCGCCGGGCGCAGCTGCGAGCTGCGGCGCCGCGCGACCAGTTAGTTTTTTTGCGGCCGCGGTCGGGCGACCGGCACCCGCGCCGTGGCGGCGGCCGAGGCACTGGGCAGTCGCCAGAAGCGAACCGTCGTGTCGAAGCTTCCCGAAACCAGCGTGGCTTCAGCAGGATTGAACTCCAGGGCGCTGACCGATCCCTCGTGGCCGGCCAGGCGATGCGTCTCGATCATCCGCTCCAGATTCCAAATCCGGATCACGTTGTCGCTCCCCCCGGTGGCAATCTCGTTCGGACCACAGAAGACCAGGGCCATGATCCTCCCCGGACGGGCGACGAAAGCCGTGAGTTCGGCGCCGCTGGCGACCTCCCACACGCGCAAGTACGGACCATCGCCGGCAGCCGCTACCCGGTCGCCCTCGTGCGAGAACGCGAGCGTCCGGATTCGCTGAGGACCGGCAGCGAGGTCGCGGAGCACGCGGCCATCGTGCGTATTCCAGATGCGGATCTGCCCGCTCCGGCCGCCGGCCGCCAGTTGCGAGCCGTCGGGCGAATACTCCATCGTCCGCATCGTGCCGTTGGGGCAGTTGAGTCGCTGTTCGAGCTGTGCCGTCGCGGCGTTGTAGAGGCTGATCGTCCCCTGGAAGCCAGCCGCCGCGAGTTGACTCCCGTCCGGGCTGTAGAGAATGCGGTAAATGCAATCGGCCTCCGGCACATGCGGAGTCTTGCTCTGCGGCTCGAGGCCGCGGCGCGACACCGGGCGTCCTCCGAGCCGATGGACCATCTCCCCCGTCGCGACGTTCCAGATAATGATTCTGCCGTCGTCGCCGGCCGACGCGAGGTGGTTGCCCGACGGGTGGAACGCTAGCGTCCGGACCCAGTCGTCATGGCCGCGCAGCTTGCGGACGAACTTGCCATCGGCGGCTTGCCAGATCCAGACCAGGTGGTCATCGCCGGCAGTTGCGATCAGATCGCCGCGGGGACTGAGCGCGACGCCGGTCACGACCGGCGCATCGTCGCGGTCCGCGCGATGCGGCAAGCGGATGATCTGGTGGGGCGTGATCGCCAGCGGGGCCTCAGCTCCCAGGGCTGGCGCGCGGCAGAGCGCGACCATCAAGCCAGCTCCGAGTGCCAGCGCGGATAGCCGTCGTGCGATGCTCATATGCGACTCGCGGCGAAGAGAAATCGATTAGCTCCCGCGGCCGGCGCAAGGTCGCTTACGCCCGGTGCCGCCCAGGACGCGTTGGCCCGCACCGGCGCCGCAAATTCAGCCAGCAGATCTGGCGGCGCGCAGAAACGGGATGGGTCCTGCCTCTTGTATCGGTCCGGCGCAGCGTGAACTCTCAGAGAACTGCCGGTTCCACTCTCAGCCCGCGAGGCAGGGAAGAATTGGCAAGCTGCGCAGCGATTTCCGCGCGCTTGGAATGCCGGGGAGTTGCAAGCCGGCCGGCAGCTCGCCGCGAAGTGCTAGCTGGTTTTCGTCAGCTCGGCGATTTTGCCATCACGCGCACGCGGAAACCGAGCGCTTGCGACAGGGCCACCATCTCGCCCAGGATGTCGCCATAGGCGACGGCTACGTGGTTGCTCTGATAGTGGGCCATGATGGTCTCCCACGAACAGCCAAGATCGGCCGCCATGAACGGCCATTGGCGCGTGGTGCCGTTCCACCAGGCGTCGCGCACCTTGGGGGGGAGCCCGACAACCTCGCCGCGTCCGAGGTCCATCCAGAGTTCGCCGTTGCGAATAAAGGAGCGCGCCCAGGTCATCTCGCCCGGCAGGCTTTCGCCGGCGAAGGTGCCGCCGGGGATGGGGAAGTACCCGCTCGGCTGCCGGTAGCTGTGGACTCCCTCGAGGGTGTCGGGTCGATGGTTGAAGGCATACGCGCCGCAGGAGCCGCTGTTGAGCAG
>JAEUIK010000339.1 GCA_016793185.1 Planctomycetaceae bacterium
GCCTGCCCCGGCGTCAGCGAACTGCAGGCGGGAGGCCTGGTCTTCATGGACGCCTTCTATCGGCAGCGCTGCCAGGTGGCCGAGTTCGAGTTTGCCCTCAAGCTGATCACGACGGTCGTGAGCCGACCCGCCTGCGATCGAGCGATCATCGATGCCGGACGGAAATCGCAGCACGCCGATCTGAATCCCCCGATCCTCTGCGGGCGGGAGGACATCCGCCTGGGACGGTTGTCGGCCGAACATGGCGAATTGACGCTCGAGCCCAGCGCCGCGGACCTGCGGATCGGCGATCGGCTGGAGTGGATCCCCGGTTATGCCGACTTCACCTGCGTATTGCACAACGAGTTTTACGTGCTCCGCGACAATCGGCTGGTCGAGATCTGGCCGTTGGTGGCGCGGGGCAAGCTGCAGTAGCGCGGGGAGGGGTTCGCCGGCTGTCAGCCCTGCAATTCGCAACGGGCGCCAGTATGCCGCGTGGCCGCGATCACAATTTCGGCATTCGCGGCCACGGGCAGGCGCGTCAGCGAGGCGACCAGGTCGCGCGCCGCGGTTTCGTCCGGCAGCAGGGCGAAGACCGTCGGCCCCCACGAGCTTTGCCCCACCCCTGCCACGCCTTTGGCGCGAATGGCTGCGACCGCCTCGGCGACCCAGGCGTTGGCAAAGGCCCCGCCCTGGACCAGGGCGAAGCAATTACCCGCCGCGACACCATAGCGATACAGGCTCTGCGAAAAGCGGTCGAAGTCGCCCGCCGTCGCAGCGGGAATCAGCTCGTGCCACAGCTCGTCGCAGAGTTGTCGCGTCACCGCGACGGGCACGGGGGGGAGACGGGCGAACGCCGCGCGCTCGGCCGCGCCCGAGAGTCCGGCGGAAAGCGCCGGCGTGAGCAGTACCCAACGCCAGTGTTGGGGGAGTTCCTGCCGGACCAGCAGCGGAGAGATCGGCGAAGCGGCCGGCGCGGCGGACGGATCGTGCCCCCCTTCGATCAGTAAACCGCCACGAGCAAATCCCCACGTGCCGATGGCCGAGCGCTCCCCGCGTCCGACGAGGGCCGCGAGCGCATCTGGAGCGGGGGACGGGCGGCCGAGCCAGGCCCCCACGGCCGCGGCCACCGCGAGTCCCAACTGAGTGCCGGTCCCGAGTCCGACGTGCGCGCGGGGCATCGACTCAACCGTCACCCGGCACGCGGGGAGCGACGCCAACCGCCAGCGGCGCGCCAGTCTCTCGACAAACGCCGCGACACGCTCGGCCTCCTCCCCCGCGCACGCGAAATGGGCAGACCGCTCAACGCGCAAACGGATGGCGGGCCGGTCGATCATCGCGCCGACGCCGCCAAATGCGCGCACGCCCGCCTGACCAAACGAGAGCAGTCCGAAGTGCAACCGGCTCCCGGTCTCGAGCGTCACCGCTTGAGGATTAGGAAGCGGAGTGCCGGCACTGTAAGAGTCGCGCGCTGCGAAAGTGAACTCGGGCGGGTTAATGAGTCTCCTCCTGCAGTCGAGGAGTGCCCGCTACAAACGGGGTGTGCTGGACGTACTCGGTCAGAAAATCGAATGCGCGGCGCTCGGCCGCGCCCCCGGTCTTGGCAACCCACGGTTCGAGCCGCGCGAACTGCTCGGTAATGTCTTCGCGCGACAGCAGGTGCACGCGCGTCGCCAGGATCGCTGCCTCGACCACCGCGTGCTTGGCGCGATTGAAGCCAAAAAACTCCCGCAGCGTGCCGCGGTCGACGACGTCGACGACGAACGTGGCGCGCTCGTCCGCGGTTTCGGCGGTGCGCACGCGAAACGCCAACCAGCGGCAGGCATCCGCGAGGATCCAACCTTCCACTCCCCGGCACCGCACCATGGGTGGCAGCGAATCGAGTCGGCCCACCGCCGCCCGGGCCAGCAGCTCGACGTCGTCGGTGACGTGAAACACGCCCTCGCCGCGGCGAACGAGATTCGCAAAGGTGGTCGAAGTCCGAAAGGGGCGCAGGGTGAGCGTGTCGCATCCGGCCTCGACGCGCGGTCCCATCGGCGCGATATGCGGCGTGCCGTCGGCGTTCGTCGTCGTTACGAGGCCTTCGAGAATCATGCCGTGAACTTTCTAAAACGTCACCGGCGAAGGCCAATGGGGGAGGTTCGCGCTGGGAGCTTCCCGGCGTTCCGATCGCCACGTCGGAAGTTCCCCGGTCACGGCGACTCCGGCCTCGCGCAAGAAACCCGCCAACAGCGCATAACCCCACTCCGTCAGCACCGATTCGGGGTGGAACTGAAAGCCCACCAGCGGATACTGCCGATGGGTCATGGCCATGATCACCCCTTCGGGCGTGCGAGCGGTCACGCGCAGGACTGCGGGGAGCGAAGCCTCCTCCACGACCAGCGAATGGTAGCGCCCGGCCGTCAACGGATTGGGCAAGCCGGCGAACACGCCCAACTCGTCGTGCTCGACCCGCCAGGGGCGGCCATGCACGGGTTCGGGGGCGCGCACCACCTGAGCCCCCAGCGCCGCGCCAATCGTCTGATGCCCCAGGCAGATCCCCAGGATCGGTATCACCGTGTGGAGCTCGCGCACGACGTCGAGCGAGCAGCCAGCTTCGCGGGGCGTGCAAGGGCCGGGTGAGAGCACAATCGCCGCGGGATTCAGAGCGCGAATCGCCGCGACGTCCAGCGCATCGTTGCGTACGACGTGCGTCGGCTGCCCCAACCGCTCGAAATATCGAGCGAGGTTGAAGACGAAGCTGTCGTAGTTGTCGATGAGCAGAATCATTTCCGCATTCGCTATTGAAGCCCGGCAAACCGCGGCCGACACCTGGCTCAAAGAGGGCCCATGGCTGCCGACAAGCGTACCCCGTTCCTTCGTTCTACCGGCTGGCGGACGGGGGTGCCAAGGCCCGGAGTATTCCTTCGGCCTTGTGCCAGGTCTCGGCATACTCGCGCAGAGGATGCGACTGGGCGACGATTCCGCCTCCCACGGGGGCCTGCCACCACCCTCGCCCGGCCGTGATCGTGCGAATCAGGATGCTGGTATCGCAGGTGCCATCGAAGCCCAAGTAGCCCAGCGCGCCGCAATAGGGACCGCGTGCGGTGGGCTCGAGCTCGGCAATAATCTCCATCGCCCGGACTTTGGGGGCGCCCGTGATCGACCCTCCGGGAAACGCGCAGCGAATCAGATCCAGCGCAGCACACTCGGGCCTGAGCCTCCCCTGGACCACCGAAACCAGGTGCTGCACATACTCGGAGATTTCCAGCCGGCAGAGTTCGGACACCTGCACGCTCTCGGGCCGGCAAACGCGCGACAAGTCGTTCCGCAGCAAGTCGACGATCATCACGTTCTCGGCGCGGTCTTTCTCGCTCTCTTGCAGTTCATCGCCGGCAAAGAGATCGGCTTCGGGCGACTTCGTTCGCTGGCGCGTCCCCTTGATCGGCCGCGCCTCGACGACGCCCTGGCGCACCTGCAAGAACCGCTCGGGCGAGGCGCTGACGAGTTGAAACTCCCCCAGGTCAAAGTAGGCGGCAAACGTGGCGGCATTCTGGCGGCGCAGGCGCTGATAGAGCGAGATCGAGTCGTCGTGCGCGGGAAAGAGCAGCCGCTGCGAGAGGTTCACCTGGAAAATGTCGCCGGCCTGGATGTACTCGATCGCGCGTGCGACGGCCCGAAGGTACCCGTCGCGGCTGAAGTTGCTCGTCAGCCCCTGCGGCCCCGGCACGGCGAATTGCCGGGCGAGTGCGCCGGCCGCGATCGCGGGCGCCGGGCTGGCCGGCGGCGCCGGCAGGGCGAGACGCCGCCGCGACACCGCGAGCAATGTCTGCATCTCGTGCAGACGCTGCTCGGCGCGTCGACGCCGGCGTTCGGGATCCGTCTCGGGCAAGCCCCAGGAAAAGATCCAAGCTCGGTGCTCCTGATGATCGTAGGCCAAGACCACGTCATAGAGCCCCACGGCCAGCACGGGGACGCCGAATTCATCGGCGGCCGGACGGGGCAATCGTTCGAGTTGCCGGCCGAGGTCATAGCTCAACAGCCCTGCCGCGCCTCCTTGAAAGGGAGGCAAGCCCGGCAGCGCGGCTGCGCGGTAGGGGGCCAAGGCCGCGGCCAGTCGGGGCAGGGCAAGGGCCCCCTCCGCGGCGCATTCCAGAAACTCGAAGGGATCCGCCGCCAGAAAGGAAAAGCGGCCCAGCTCGCGATCGCGGCGGGCGCTATCGAGAAACAGGCAATGCGGCCGCCCCGCGAGACGGAGAAACGCCTCCTCCGGATCAGGAGGCTGCTCCAACTCCACGACGAGCGGCTCGACGACCATCGGCTCAGCCAACCGCGCAATCGTGCTGGGATTTGACGGGATGGAATTCATTCACCCAACTCGCCGCGGCGCGTGTCCTGGCTCTGATCGTGTGGCTCGGACGATCCCCCGCACTTCGACCGATGGCTCGTCTCAGCTCGCGTCAAGAAACCCCAATCGAGCGGCTGGTCCTGGCGATAATCCTTGCTCAAGGTTAGCGCGGTCACCGCTTTCGACAACTCGTACCCGAGGTAGAAAGCGTGCGCCGGATCCAGGTTTTTCGGATTCAGCGCCTGCAGCTGGGTGAAGAGCTCGAACGGATCTCGCGCCGTGAGATGCACACCGGCAGAAACGAGGTGGAGCTGGTCGTCCTGCGCAAAGAGGCGAAAGTTGTGGTCCTTGATGGCCGCCGCCAGCCGCGCGAACTCGTCGGGCGCATAGCGATGGACCTTCGCATCGCGCAACATCACGAGCCGCGGTTCGACGTGCTTCGGCAGCGTGCGTTCCTCCACCGCGTAGCGCACGAGACGCCGTGCCAGGTCGCACTCGCGCACCGAGCTGCGCGCCCAATTGATCACCTCCGTCGTCAGGACGCTGCGAATACCCAACTCCTGGCAGAACCCTAAGAGCATCACGTTGATGCCGGCCGAATCGACGTCGGTCAACTCGGTGAGATTTCCGACGCCCATCAGGATCTCGGCCTCCGGCCAGCGGCGGCGCGCCTCGAGATAGCGCCCCAGACTGGCCGCAAAGCCAAAACCAATCGGCTCGAGCACCGGATCTACCCGAAACGGGACACCCCGGCCGGCGAGCCAGGCGAGCGTTTCCTCGAGGTCGTGCCAATCCCCCGGCGTGTGCGGGATCGCGACGACCTCGATCCCCCAGTCGGCTGCGGCGGCGCGGTTCGCGGCGTTGACCGACAGCGCTAGCTCGGCGCCCGCCCCGGCTGCGGCCGCGATCTCCCGCGGATTCAGGCTGTCGATCGAGACGCGAAAGCCTTCGGCGCGCAACGCGCCGACAGCCTCGCCCACGCCGCTCCAAGTCTCGCCCGGATTGCAGCCGATATCGATGACGTCGGCGCCATCCTGGCGGAACCGCTCGGCCGCGGCTAGCAACTCGGGCAGCGACAACCGCGGCGCATGATTGATCTCGGCGAGGATCTCGATGTCGAACTGGTCCCGTGGGATCGCGGCGGCAGGCTGGCCGAAGTAGTCGGGCAGGTCGCGCAGGTCGCGCGGGCCGTGTTCGACCGGCACGCCAGCCGCCCCCGCGACCTCCGCCAGGTCCCCCTGGCAATAGCCCGGCAAAACGACCTTCGTCGTTCCGGGCGGCACATGCAAGCGAGGGGCCACCCAGCGGGGGGTCATGAGGGCCGCCACGCTAATGCCCAGCACCTCGAGGGAATATTCGAAACCCGCGCGGTCCGCGCATTCGCTGAGGACGGCGCGCAACGAATGCTCCGCCAGGCGTCCTGTTACGAAATGGATCTGCTCGCGCGGCATGAGGTCGTAACGGCTGAAGGGGGAACCACGCCAAGTCCTTATCTTAACGTCGATCGCCTCCGAGTGGGGGGCCGAACCCCTGGGCGCGCGCCGTTCCCAGGATCGCTTGTTACCGCCGCGGCGAGTCGTTAGCCTGTCGGGTACAGGCAATTCGGCAATCCACTGCGGGCAGGCGGAACCCGGCGAACGCAATCCACGACGGCTCCGAATACGAGAGGATACTTCATGTCACGCCTGTGCTACTCCTGGTGCGCTCCGCTACTCGTCCTGGCCTGGGGGCTATCGGCCGCCAACCTCGCCCAAGCTGGACTCGTTCAGCTCAATCCGATCGATGCCGACTCGATCAAGCCCCACCTAAACGTCAACTACAACTCGAAGTCCTACGTCTATTCGTACTATCGCAACGATCCGATCCAAAAGCACGTGGGCTATTTGAAGTTCGATCTGTCGACGATTCCCGCCGGTTCGACCTTCAACAGCCTGTCGCTCAAGCTCTACACCCAACTGAATATCGTCACGCCGGGGCAAGTCGCCAACATTCATCGCGTCGCCGTCGATAGCTGGTCGAGTACGACGCAAGACCCGTATCCGGGGACCGACGAGTTGTTGGGCGCCGACCAGTCGATCGTGGGCTCGTTCTCGCCGTTCACCTGGACGCTCGACCCGAACGCCTGGAACTACCAGGTGGATCTGACCGATGGCTACCTTTCGCTCGGGATCACTTCCCCCGGCTACTTCAACTGGTTCGCCCTGGACGGTCTCAACTTCGCGCAGTATCCATTGCTAACCATCAACTACACCGAGCCGCCCTTGGACATACCGGGCGACGCCAATGGCGACGACATCGTCGATGGCGCCGACTACACGGTCTGGGCCGACCACTACCTGCAGACGACGACCCTGGGCGCCAGCGTGGGAGATTTTTCCGGCAATGGGCTGGTTGACGGCGGCGACTACACGATTTGGGCCGACAACTACTCGCCCGCGCTCCTTGCGGCCAGCGCCGTGCCGGAGCCTTCGTCGTGGGTGCTGGCCCTGGTTGGCTTATTCGCCGGTTTTGGCGCGCGGCATCGTCTCCGGCGCTGACTGCGGGTGTGGCACGACGACCGGCGAACGAAACCGGACTACCAATAACGGTAGACCGGGTAGGCCGGATAGCTGTAGACCGGGTACGCCGGCGCGACGTAGACGGGACGGTAAACCGGGTACGGCGCCACGTACGGGCGGGCCACCACGACCGGCGGAGCGTAATAGACGCCGTACGGTGCGCCCCAATACCCGGCGTAGTAGCGGCGCCATCCTGCTTCGGCCGAAGAGGCGAACGAGAGCGTCAACAAGAAGGCAAACACCAAGAGAAGCCGCTTCATTGTGTCCCTTTCGAGTTGCCGATTTTGTGCACGGAGCCGAGCACCACGGCGGCTCCCGCTGGCGTGAACATCCTACGTCGCGCTTGGGGGGTGGGCAACCAAAGGCCGCAGCCGGTCGCGCTGCAACGCCCGCTGGCCTGCCGGCTGGCGCACTGTCGCAGCGTGTTGTCAGCTAACGAGTTGGGGCATTTCCAGCGAGCTGGAGCCTTTCCAGCACTGCCGGCGCAGGAACAGGAATCGCGGCCGTTTCGCCTGAGCCCTCGACCAGGCGACGCGCACACCCCCGCCCCAGGAGGGCCTACCAGCCGCCGGCCAGATTCTTGTTCCCCGGCGCGGTCCCGGTCGTGAACTGCGGGGTTCAATTTCCAGCGATCGGGGTGCGCCCGTGCTTCGGCCAGGCGGAGCGCCCCTCGACGGCTACCGGCCTCGCGAGGTTTGACAGGTCTCGCGGGGCCGTTTTATTTGCGCGCCGGGGACTTGGCGCGGCGCGGCAGCGCTCAGCGCGTCAGGCCGACGCCGCCGCCGGTCGTCCCGCGCGGTGATGAGGCCGGCCAACCCCGGATTCAACCTGCTGCGCCCCCTGGTAGTGCCGGGTGATCAGGTCATTCTGCAGCCAGAGCAGCTTGTTGAACGCGCGTACCGTTCGCTCTTCCGTCGCACGGTCGAGCCCCAACGAGAGAATCGTGGCGGTCAACGCATCGGCGACGAATCCCATCAGGGCGTTCATCTGCACCAGAGGGACATCCAACTCGGCCGAGCCTGCCTGCGGCGTGTGCATCTTGCCGACCAGGTCGAGGTAGTGGATCATCTTGGCGTCGTAGGGTCGAGTGACCAGCGCCACGAGGTACCGCGAGAGATGCCCCTTGCGGAACTCGATCATCGCATGGTCGAGATTGAGCTCCGCGAGGCTCGCCGGGACCGGCCCGTCATAGCCGGATTGGCGGGGGACGAAATGGCGTTTTGTGGCATCGTAGCTGAACAATTTGACGTACACGGCGTCGACGAGCCCCGGAACCAGCGGCGCCAGGGCCCCGGCCGCACCATGAATGGCGGCGATGTCCTGGCCATCGAATCCCATGAATTGACTGAGATAGTCCACCCGGTAGGCCACATCGGATTCAAGGCGCGCTTCGTCGATTTGGATCATGGTGAAGGCTTCCTGGGCAAGGGGCGGGCAGGCCGCCGTTCGGGGCGGGAATAAAATGGATACGTATATCCAATTTCCCTAGCCTATCGAGCTATAATTGGATGTCAACATCCGGTATCCACCTTTTTCCGGGAGTTCCAGGTGATCTCGCAGACGGTCGAATACGCTCTCCGCGCCGTTGTCCATCTGGCCAGCCATCCTGGCGCGGCCCAGACGACCGACCAGATTGCCTCCGCCACCCGCGTACCCCGGGCGTATCTCTCCAAGGTGCTCCAAAGCCTGACCCGCGGGGGCATCGTCCACTCGCAGCGCGGAATCGGCGGGGGCATGTCGCTGGCCCGGCCCGCCGATGCGTTGACCATTCTCGAAGTCGTCAACTCGGTCGACCCGATCCAACGGATCAAGAACTGCCCGCTGGGGCTGGCCGCGCACGGCGTTCATCTATGCCCGCTGCACCATCGGCTCGACGCGGCGTTGGCGAGCGTGGAGAAGGCCTTCGGCGCGACGACGCTGGCCGAGATCCTGGCCGAGCCGACAACGAGCATCCCGCTCTGCCCCTTTCCGAGCGGCAAGCCGGTCAAGCAGCGCCGGCAGGGATAGCCGGCGAACGTCGCCCGTGCGACTCCCACCTCAGAGGCAGACCTCGAGCTCGAGAAACTGCGCGGGATCGCGCTGATACTCGGTCGCCAACTTCTGCAGCGTCTGGAAGCGGACCGCGTGTTGCGGGCTTTCCAGCGGCGGATCCGACTCCGGCAGCGACAAGAGGGTCGCTTTCTTGATCACCAATGCACGGAGCTTGTCGTCCCGCTCGCCCCCCGAAACTTCGTAGGCCAGCGAGAGGAGATACCGTTCCGATTTGACGGGCTCCCCCATGTCGCGCTTGAGGTGCCCTTCGGCGAAGCGCTCGCTGATCTCGTTGAGCACTGTGTTCAACAGGTACCAGCGATCGTCGGTCGACAAGGGGACCAGCGGCGTTTTGCCGTTGGTCCGTGCCAGCGCATCCTGGATGCGCTCGGTGATCAGCGGCACGGCGAACAGCTCGCTTTGCGGCTTTTCCAACAGCGTCCGAATCCGCAGCGTCGAATCGTGCAGGCTCGTCAGGCTGACGTTCACTCTGCCATCGGCCCGGCGGCGGCGCGCTTGCCGCCGCCCGCGCCACAAGCCCCATCCGGCGCCGACGAGAAACAGCCCCGCGCCGGCGAGAAGTTCGATCCAGTGCCGCTCGGCGAACTCGCGCGCCAGCTCGATTGCTCGATCCCAGTCCATTTTCGCTTTCGCAGAATGAATTCCGATCTCGTCGCATCGCTCGCCCCGTGGCGAACGAGTGTGAATCCATTCTCACGCCGCGCGACTGTGGAAGTTCCGCGCCGCGGCAAGGCCCTCTATTGTGGAGGAAGGAACACCAGAAACTCAACCCCCGAGGGCCACGAAAGCGCGCTCCTGCTGGGCCGCGCGGAGCCGGGGGACTGGGCCCCGTCGGACGTCAAGGGTCGTGGCGACCGCCGGCAAACCCGTCGGCACGCCGGCGGCCAAACCCCGGGCGGGAGACTCGGGGAGTCACGGCCGGAACGAACGCCACAACAGGCACGACTGGTTGCTGCGAATCTCGCCCGTGCACGCCCTGCTGGCCGAGGTTTTCTACCGCAGCCGTGTACTATACTAGAGTTCACTGAACGCCATCCCGCCGCTCCTGAACCCACACCACACGCACCAACCGACCGAAGGTCTAGCGCATGGCAAGCTGGTTGCGAATCGCCCGACACAACCTCGTCGGGCGAATGATCTTGTATGTGATTCTACCGATTCTGGTTGTGTTCCTGTTGATCATCGGGCTGGCGACCAAGGCCACGGTGGATCAGCTCCGGCACTCGAGCGAGGATCGTTTGCTCCGTCAGGCAAAACTGATCGCTCTCGATATCGAAAACCAGACGCAGATCGCCGTCATCTCGGCGCAGCGGATGGCGGAGGCCCAGAACACGGGTATGTTCGGCAAGCGCCAGGAATCGATCGCTTACGCGAAGCTCGTGCTGGAGAACACGCCGACGATTACCGGCGCGTACTTCGGCTACGAGCCCAACGCCGACGGCCAGGATCAGGAGAGCCTCGGCAAGATCCCGGCCGAGGCGATGGACGAGTCGGGACGTTTTATTCCGTACTGGTTCGTCGCTCCCGGACCGGGCCGGACGCTCACGCTCGAACCGCTCGTCGACATGGAGATAAGCCTGTACTACCAGGGTGCGAAGGAGGAATTCCTGCGCACGAAGAAGGCGAGTCCCAAGATCACCGAGCCCTACGTCTACCAGGGCAAGATGATCTACGAGCAGGTCTTTCCGATCGTGATCGACGGCAAGTTTGCCGGCGTGGCCGGAGTCGATCGGGCGCTCAAGGATGTGGAATCCCCCTTGCGCGCGATCAGCAAGGAGGAGGGCGTCGACCTGTTCCTCATCAGCTCGCAGGATAAGTTCATCGCCGCGACCACGGATCCCCCCCGCGACTCGGACGGCGACACGGCGGGACTGCTCAAGACGCAGCAGATCGCCGCCACGGAGTATGCCGACCTGTTCTCGCAGCTCTTGCGCGGCCGCTACCGGACGCCGGTCGTCCGGGCCCAGGACCCCTTCGCCCAGGGCTCGTACTACTACGCCGTGGCCGCGATTCCGACCGGAAACTGGACCCTCGTCCTGCGGGCGTCCGAGGCCTCGATCATGGGGCCGATCTGGCGCGAGCTCGTCGTCCGGGTCGGAGCCGGCATCGCCCTGCTCTCGGCAATCGTGTGCCTGCTGCTGTATATTTCGGTCGGATTCAGCCGGCGGATCAATCGGGCCGTCTCGGTCGCCGAGCGGATCGCCGACGGCGATCTGACCTGCAAGACGGGCTCGACCAGCGCCCAGGACGAGAGCGGAGTCCTGCTGCGGGCGGTCGACCGCATGGCAGCCAACCTGAACTCCCTGGTCGGCGCGGTCAAGCAAGCCAGTCTCCACTTGAACTCCACGGCCACGCAGATCGCCGCGGCCGCGAGCCAGCAAGATTCGACCATGCAATCATTCAATGCCGCGACCAGCGAGATCGCGGCCTCGGTCAGGCAGATCTCCTCCACCGGCCAGGAACTGCTCGGCACGGTCGAGGACTTGCACGAACGCACCGAAAACACCTCGGGACTCGCGAACTCGGGACGCTCGTCGCTGTCGAACATGGAAGCGACCATGGGGCAACTTTCCGACGCGACGGGGTCCATCTCCTCCAAGCTCGGGAGAATCCGCGAGAAAGCGGGCGCCATCAACGCGGTCGTCGAAACGATCACCAAAGTGGCCGATCAAACCAACCTCCTCTCCATCAATGCCGCGATCGAAGCCGAGAAGGCGGGCGAAGCCGGACGCGGCTTCCTGGTCGTCGCCCGCGAGATTCGCCGGCTGGCCGACCAGACGGCGGTGGCGACTCTGGATATCGAGCAGATGGTGCGGCAGATGCAAGACTCAGTCTCGGCCGGCGTGATGGAAATGGACAAGTTCAGCGAACAGGTCCGCAGCGGCATCGGCCAGGTAACCGAAATGAGCGGCCAGATGAGCCAGATCATCGGGCAAGTCCAGAATCTGAGCGATCAATTCCAGGTCGTCAACGAGGGGATGCGACAGCAATCCCTCGGCGCGCGACAGATCGACGAAGCGATGGCCCAACTGGTGACGGGCGTCCACCAGGTCAGCGGGACGGTCAAAGACTTCAGCTCGGCTGCCGCCAACCTTCGGTCCAATGCCGGAGCTCTCCAAGAACAAGTCGAGAATTTCCGCGTGACCGACTGAGACGGTACGATGTTCGTATTGATGTGCCAGGCCGGCGCGATTCGCTTTGCCCTCGACGCCAGTCGGGTGCTGGAGGTCCTGCCGTACGTCCATTGCCAGCCGGTCGCCGAGGCGCCTCGCTGGCTGGTCGGAGCGTTTGCCTGTCGCGGGCGCAGCGTTCCCCTGGCAGACCTGACCTGCCTGCTCACCGGTCAGGCGGCTGCCATCCGTTGGAACAGCCGGATCCTGCTCTGGCAGCCCAACACCGGCGCGTTTGCGGGTCCGATCGGTTTGATCGCCGAGCGCGTGACCACCGCCGAGATCGATCCGCAAAAACTGGCAGCGGAGTCGGGATCGGCTCACGACTCGGCCGGGCCGGTCCTGTTGGATGAGCGGGGAATGTTTCAACTCGTCGATCCCGACCGGCTGCTCGTCAAACAGGGTGTTGAGGCCCCGGTGAGAGCCGACGCATGAAGCCCCCCTCCGACCCACGACTGGCCGAACTCGGCGCCGCAGTGAACGACCGGATCGGGCTGGACCCGCAACTCGTGGGCGACAACAGCCTGGTCCGCGCCGTGTGCCAGTACATGAAGGATGAGCACCGCGACGACGGCGATGCGTGTGTTGTCGATCTACTGCGCAGGGCAGACGCTTTTGCCGCCTTCGCCGAGCGACTGCTGATCCCCGAGACCTGGTTCTTCCGCGACCGCGAGCCCTTTCGCTGTTTGCAGGCGTATGCTCTGCGAAAGTGGCAACCGCGCGGCTCGGGCGATCGCTTGCGCGTCCTGAGCCTTCCCTGCAGCACCGGCGAGGAGCCCTATTCCGCCGCGCTGGCGCTCTTCGACGCCGGGTGGTCGTTGTCGCAGTTTCATGTCGCCGGCGCCGACCTCAGTCGGCGATCGCTCGAACGGGCACGCGCGGGTATCTATCGACAGGCCTCGTTTCGGGGCGACGAGGCGGAGTTCAGCGAGGTGTGCGACCGCTACTTCGAGCGGCGCGGGGAGACGTTCGCCGCGACCCCGGAGCTGCGGAACGCGGTGACCTTCGTGCAGGCCAACCTCGTAGCGCCCGATCTGCTCGCCGGCCACGGCAGCTACGACTTCATCTATTGCCGTAACGTGCTGATCTATATGCAGCCCACGGCTCGACGCCTGGTGCTGCAGAATCTCCGGCGACTCCTGGCGCCTACTGGGCTGCTGTACACGGGGCACGTCGAAGCTCGACTTGTTCGCGAGGGGGAGTTCGTCCCAGTCGGTCGGGAGTATCCGTTCGCGTTCGCTCCGGGCGAGCCAGCGGGAAGGCCGGTAGCGAGTCCCCCGGTCAACAGGGTTGCCGCCCGTCCGCGGGCAGCCGCCGCGCGGCGCGACAGCGGCGCGCCGCCGACACCGGCGGGGCGGCGTGCCGGGCCCCGCAAGGCCGTGGTCGCACCGCACGCGCAGGAGACGCCGGTCGGCACGAGCGCCCCCGCGGTGGTTGCACCGACTCCGGGCCCGATACCGGCCGACGTCGTCTCGGCCCAACTCGCCACCGCCCGACTCGCGGCGGACCTCGGGCGATTCGATGAGGCCGAGCAAATCTGCCGCGCGCTGCTCGAACGGGATGCGGCCAACGCCGAGGCCGCCTACACGCTCGGCATCGTCAAGAGCGCGACGGGCAGAGCGGTCGAGGCGGAAGCCTATTTTCGCCAGGCGTTGTATCTCCAACCCCGGCACCAAGGGGCCCTGACGCACATGATGCTGCTGGCACAGCAGCGCGGCGATGCCAGCGCCGCCGAGAACTTCCAACGCCGCGCTCAACGAGCCGGAAACGGGAAAGGGGACCATGACGATCGCCAACCCTGATCCGCGGCAATCGGCTGCCGACGTCGACCCCTGCTGGCGCGTGATCGGCGTCGGTGGCGACCGGAGCTGCGCGCAGCTGGCCGAGTTGGTCCACTGCCACAACTGCCCTGTGTTCGCCGACGCCGGGCAGAGATTGCTCGACCGAGCTCCTCCTGGGGAGTATCTCACCGCACAAACGGCCCAACTGGCGCACGAAGCGGACGAACATGCGACCGGTTCGGAGGCGGTCGTGGTGTTTAAGGTCGCTGCAGAGTGGCTCGCCTTGGACGTCGCCGCGGTCGTCGAGGTCGCCCCTCCGCGTGCGGTCCATCGAATTCCCTATCGATCCAACGACATCTTCGCCGGCATTACCAACCTGCGGGGGGAGCTGCAATTGTGCGTGTCGCTTCCCGCTCTGCTGGGGATGGGTTGCACCAGCCCGGCCGGCACGAGCGCGAAACGGTCGCCAGCCCTCGACACGAAGCAGCGCCTGCTGGTCTGCCAGCGGGCCGGCGACCGCTGGGCCTTCACCGTCGATGAAGTCGCCGGCGTCTGGCGAGTTCGCCTGGATCAGCTTGGCAACGTACCCGCGACAATCGCCCGCGGCCCGCTGCGGCTGACCAATGCGATCTTTGACTGGAACGGGCGCCGCGTGGGGCGCCTCGATGGCGACCGGCTCTTCGCGTCGTTGCAGGAGAGCATCGGATGAGCGGAGACATCGATCCAGCGCTGCTCGAGCTGTTTCGGGAGGAAGTCCGCGCCAACGTGCAGCTCCTCAACGACGGCCTCGTGGCTTTGGAGCAGGATCCGGCGAACACCGGCCGTATCGAACCTTTGATGCGCGCCGCGCACTCGATCAAGGGGGCCGCGCGGGTGGTGAACATCGACGAGGCCGTCGCGCTGGCACACGCGGCTGAAGATTGCCTGGTCGCCGCCCAGGAAGGGAAGATTCGGATCGAGTCCCAGGACATCGACGCGCTGCTCGCGGCCGCCGACCTCCTGGCCGGAATCGCCGAGTCGGCCGGTCCCAGCTTGCCGCAATGGCTGGCTCACAGCCGCCAGGAGATCGCTGGGCTAGCGACCGCGCTGCAGCAACGCGCGCGTGTGGAGCCTTCGACCGAGCCGCGGTCCCGATCGCGCCCGCCTGCCGCTGCGCCGGGGCGCGGCGCCGACAAGCCGGCGCTAGCCGACTCGCTGGCGGCAGCCATCCGGGCCGACAAAGAGCGCAGTTTCGAGGACTCTCCGCTGCTCGAGCTGTTCTGCACCGAGTGCCAGCTACAGAGTGAGTTTCTCCGCAACTCGCTGCCGGAGCTCGAGCTCGGTCATCAGACTTCCGAGTCCCTGGCGGCGCTCACCAAGGCTGCCAAGGCGATTCGCAGCGCCGCCCGCCTGGTCAACGTGTGCGTCGGAGTCGAACTGGCGGCCGCAATCGAAGGGGTGCTTGACGGTGCGTTGCTGGGATCCGCTGAGTTGGCGCCAACCCAGATCAAGGCAATCGATCAACTTGCCGCTGCGCTCTCGCAGCTCGCGCAGGTCGTCGGCCCGGAGTACGCGGCGTGGCTCTCCGCAAGCGCGGACGACCTGGCCGTTCCCCTGTCGCTGCTGCAGCCCGATCAGCAAAGCCGCGCACCGCGTGCTGACACGGCTCCGGTCGAGAGTGCCATCGAAGCCGATCCACATCCGCCGGCAGCCACACCGCCTCCGAAGCCACCCGAGCCGGCCAAGGCTCCTCCCAAACACGCCGAGCAGGTTGTCCGCGTCAGCGCGCAGAGCCTGACGCGGTTGATGGGGCTGGCGGGCGAGTCGCTGGTCGAAGCGCGGTGGCTGCAACCCTATTCCGCCTCGCTACTGGAACTGAAGCGCCAACAGGCGAGGCTCTCGGAGAGCCTGGAGTTCCTGGATTGTTTATCGCCGTCCGACGATTCCGGCGATCGGCGCGCGGCGATGCTGACAGAAGCCCGTGAGCAGTTGGCCGAATGTCAGCGAACCCTGTCGGCGCAGATGAGCGAGTTCGAGAGTCGCGCCCGCAATACTGACGCCCTCAGCAGCCGGCTCTACCACGAAGTCATCGCCAGCCGGATGCGCCCCTTGGCGGACGGGGTGCAAGGCTTCCCGCGCATGGTTCGCGACCTGGCCCGTCAATTGGGAAAGCAAGTTACTTTCCGAATCCTTGGCGAGACGGTCGACGTCGACCGCGACATTCTGGAGAAACTCGAAGCCCCGCTGAACCATCTGCTGCGCAACGCGCTCGATCACGGTCTCGAAACCCCGGCGCAGCGGATCGCGGCCGGTAAGCCCGAGACCTGCCTGCTGGAACTCGAAGCCCGGCACAATGCGGGCATGCTGGTCGTCACTGTCCGCGACGACGGCGCCGGCATCGATCTCGAGAAGGTGCGTGCCCGAGTAATCGAGCGCAAGTTGGCCGACCCGCGCATGGCTGCGCAATTCAATGAAGCCGAGCTGCTCGAGTTTTTGTTTCTCCCGGCGTTCTCCACGACGGCGCAAGTGACCGAAGTCTCGGGGCGGGGGGTCGGACTCGACGTCGTGCAAAGCATGGCGCAGTCCGTCGGCGGCAGCGTTCGGATCCAATCCCGGCTGGGCGTGGGCACCACATTTCGGCTGGAAATGCCCATCACACTCTCGGTGATTCGGGCCGTGCTCGTCTCGATCGCGGGCGAGCCCTACGCCTTCCCGCACAATCGCATCGACCAACTGGTCCAACTTTCGCACGCAGATCTGCATTCGCTCGAGAATCGCCAGTTCTTCCAGCTCGACGGCCGCAACGTAGGCATTGTGCTGGCTAGCCAGATATTCGAGTTGGAGGGCCCGCCCGCGGACCGGGAGGGGCTGTTCGCCGTGCTCTTCAGTCACAACGGGGAGCAATACGGGCTGCTGGTGGACGAATTCTGCGGCGAGCGCGACCTGGTCGTGACGCCCTTGGACCCGCGGCTGGGGAAAGTTCCGAATATCAACGCAGCGGCAATCCTCGACGATGGCTCGCCCGTGCTGATCGTCGACGTGGACGACCTGCGGCGCTCGCTCGAACGCAAGCTCCGCGACCCGTCGCTCGGGCGGGCGGCAGCCGGCGACGGCACTCGGGGTAAGCGGCCCGCCCAGCGAGTCCTGGTTGTCGACGACTCGATCACCGTGCGCGAAGTCCAGCGTCAGCTGCTTCTGAATCATGGCTATGACGTCGAGGTGGCCGTCGACGGCATGGAAGGCTGGAACACTCTTTTGCGAAGTCAATTCGATCTGGTAATCTCAGATATCGATATGCCCCGGCTCAACGGCATCGACTTCGTGCGGCGAATCAAGCAGGACTCGCAGCTGCGCAATACACCGGTGATGATCGTCTCTTACAAGGATCGCGAAGAAGACCGGCTGCGCGGCCTGGAAGCCGGCGCCGACTACTATCTCACGAAGAGCAGCTTCCACGACGACACGCTGATCGCTGCCGTCCAGGACTTGATTGGCGAGGCACAGCGGTGAAGGTCGGCATCGTCAACGACCAGCGACTCATCACTGAAGCGCTGTGTCGCATCGTGCTGAGCGATCCGCGCCACCAGGTCGCTTGGACCGCTGCCGACGGCAAGCTCGCAGTAGAAAAGTGCCAGGCGGATCCCCCCGACGTGATCCTCATGGATCTCGTCATGCCCGTGATGAACGGGGCCGAAGCGACCCGCGAGATCATGCGCACAGCGCCCTGCCCGGTGCTGGTCGTCACGGCGACCGTCTCCGGCAACTATGCGCTGGTCTGCCAGGCCTTGGGGTACGGCGCCTACGACGCAGTCTGTACCCCCTCGCTCGGCGATCGTGCCCCGCAGGAGGCGGGAGCGCAACTGCTGACAAAGCTCAACTCGGTGGACGCCATCCGCCGGACAATGGCCCGCGGCACCGTCGGTCCGGCGCCGTCGCTTGCCAGTCCGACCCCCGAGCGCGGGCCGCGCGCCGACCGTCGTCCCCTCGTGGCCATCGGGGCATCCACCGGGGGACCGCAAGCCCTCGAGAAGATCATCTCGGCCTGGCCGTCCGACTTTTCCGCCGCCGTCGTGATTGCACAGCACATCGCGAAAGACTTTGCCA
>JAEUIK010000365.1 GCA_016793185.1 Planctomycetaceae bacterium
CCTGCGACGCCGCGATCTTGCTGCCTGACGCGGATCGCCTGCGGCCGATCATCGATCATCGTGCCACGTTTGCCGCCAGCGAAGCCGAGATCGCCGTGGCCCAGTGGGCGTTCGACCATCAGCAGGCCGCCGGACGGGGCACCGACACGCTGCCCGCGGCGCAGGCGTTCTACCTTCCCCTCGTCTCACCGGAGGGGACCCTGGGGGTCCTGGGGATCAAGCACCCTAACCTCGATGAGTTCCTGGTCTCCGATGCGCGCTCGTTGATCGAGGCGTTTGCCAGTCTCCTGGCCCTGGCGCTCGAGCGCGATCGACTCACGCTCGAATCGCAGGATGCCACGGTCAAGGCCAGCACCCAGGAGCTGCGCTCGACGCTGCTCGCCTCGGTCACGCACGATTTGCGGCCCCCGCTGGCGGTCATTGTCGGAGCCTCCAGCAGCTTGCTGCGGGCCGACGGGGCGGAACCGTTGGATGGGGCCACGCGGCGCGAGCTACTCACGACCGTGTACGAGGAGTCGGATCACCTCAGCCGGCTGGTCGAGAACCTCTTGCGGCTCACGCAATTGAACTCGGACCGGTTCGCCGTCGAGAAAGAATGGTGTCCGGTCGAGGAGGTGATCGGCTCGGCACTCCGCCGCCTCGAACGGTCGGTCGGAAGCCGGGTGGTGAGGATTCAGCTTCCCGACGAGCTGTTGATGGGGCAGTTCGACGCGGTGCTCGTCGAGCAGGTTCTGGTGAACCTCCTTGAGAACGCTCTGCGCTACACTCCGCCCGAAAGTCCCATCACCGTGCGGGCGGGGCGCGATGGCCAGGGGATCGCGATCAGCGTCGAGGACGAGGGGCCCGGCATCGCACCCCACGAGCTGGAATCGATCTTCGAGACCTTTCAGCGGGGAAGTCGCGCGAAAACCGATTCACGCGGCGCAGGATTGGGATTGGCGATCTGCCGGGCGATCGTTCAGGCGCACGGCGGAACCATCCGTGCCAGCAATCGGCCCGGACGCGGCGCGGCGTTTCGGTTCTGGTTGCCGGTCGAGGAGCTGCCGGCCGAGATCGCCGCGGCGGCGGCTCAGCAGGCGGTGCAGCCATGAGCGACCTCTCGCCACAGGCGCCGCTCGTGGCGATCATCGAAGATGAGACGCCCATCCGCAAGTTTCTTCGTGCCGCACTCGTCGCTGACGGGTATCGCGTCGCCGAGGCGGGCACCGCTCTCGCAGGGCTCCGGCTGGTCACGCAGTCTCCGCCCGCTCTGATCCTGTTGGATCTCGGCCTGCCCGACCGCGACGGCAAGGAGTTGGTTGCCGAAATCCGGGGCTGGTCGGACGTCCCGATTGTCGTGCTCTCGGCGCGCGATCAGGAAGCGGAGAAGGTTGCCGCCCTCGATCTGGGGGCCGACGACTACCTGACCAAGCCGTTTAGCGTCAACGAGCTGCTGGCCCGCATGCGCGTGGCACTCCGGCATCACGTGCGGTCTCCGCTGGCGGGGAATGCTGCCGGGGCGACGGTTTACCAGGACGGTCCCCTCCGCATGGATCTCCTGGCCCGCCGGGTGTTTCTCGACGACCAGGAGGTCAAGCTGACGAAGCTCGAGTACGATCTGTTGGCGCTGTTGGTGCGCCACGCCGGGCGCGTGCTCACCCACCGGACGCTGCTCAAGGAGGTCTGGGGGCCGGACGCTGTCCGCGAGACGCACTACGTGCGCGTGTTCGTCGCCAATCTGCGAAAGAAAATCGAGCCCGATCCGGCGCGGCCGCACTACATTCTGACGGAGCAAGGGGTGGGCTACCGGTTTCGCGACAGCGGACCTGGCACGCACGAGTGAGCACCTCTCGACGGCAGTCTAACTCGTTGCGCGTTCGAAGCGGGATGCGTAAACGAGGACCCCGTCGACATCGCGAAGTTCGAACGTCAGCTCGCTCATCCTTTGGCGGGACCGCAGTTCGACCGCCAGAAAACCTCCCTGCACGCGATGGAACCGGTGAAACGCCGGGTTCTCGCCCGGGCTGCCGCCGGCGTGCGAATTGCTTGCCGCGCCGACGCTGAACTCCTGCGTGCCGCTCTCGGGGTGGACCGAATGGTACTGCCAATGCCGGTCGCCGCAGACGACGAAAAAGTTGTCGGGCACGTGAGATTGCAGCCAGGCGCGCAGCTCAGCCCCCTCGTGGGCGAAGCCTTCGTTAGCGTGATTGTCGTTCTTTTTTGCGCGGTCGGGGCCGACCAACGGAGTTGGGCTGATGAGGATCTTCCAGGTGGCGTCGCTCTCCGCCATGGTCCGCTTAAACCACGCCTTCTGCTCGGCGCCCCAGATCGTCTTGGTCGGTCCATCGGGCTGCGAGTTGGGCGAACGGAAGTCGCGACCGTCGGTGAACCAGAGCTGCAAGTCGCGACCCCAGCGGATCGTCCGATAGCTTTTGTCACCGAGCGGCGCTTGTTGGCGGAAGATTTCCTGCCCCGCGGCGAAGGAAAGCTCGCCAGCCTCCATTCCCGGCCAGGCATCATTGCTGAGCGTGTCGTGATCGTCCTTGAGCCAGTAACTGGAAGTGCTGCGGAGCATCGCGACGAGTCGCGGCAAGCTGAACATTCGCTCCCAGTGCAGCCGGGCCAAGGCCGGCGAGACCGCGCGCGGGGCGTCGTTGTCGTAGTAAACGAGATCGCCGGTCATCACGACAAACTTGGGATCGAGGGACAGCATCGCAGGATAGATCGGGTGGCCATCCACGTGATCGCGGTCGGGGTAGCCCTGGCAGGTCATCACGCAGAAGCGAAAGTCGCCCGCAGCGGCGACGGGCGGCGCCGTATGGAACCTTCCCGTCATCTCATGTCCGACCTGCGTCGTACCGGGCTGCGCCGTCTGGCTCTTGTAATAGTAGGTGCTCCCGGGGCGGAGCTCACTCAAGGCAAACTGGTGAATGAAGTCGGAAGCCTCCGTCACATCGATCCAGGGGGTCTCCGTCGCATCGCTCAGGTCCTCGTGCAGACCGTAGCGCAAGCGCACTCGACCCGCCGCGCCGGAACAAGCCCCTTCGATTTGGGCGGCGGGAATCGTTACCGGCGGGACGTTCCTGCCTTTGGCGTTGGCGGGAAACACGACCCCGTGGTTGTTGCGGTCGGGATGCCGCGTGAGACGCGTCCAGACAATCGCTGTCGTGTCGGTTGCCTCGCCCACGCGCGTCCCGGTGGCCTGGTAGGGGCCCGCCTCGATAGGCAACGCAAACGCCGAGACCTCCCGCGGCAGCAAGATGGCCGTACCGGCCGTGGACGCCAGAAAGTGTCGTCGCGTCAGTGGACTCATCAGCCGGTCACCTCGCCTGCATTGCGGTGGACGAAAAGAAATCTGCCTGCGGGATGGTGGTGGGACGAAATCAATTCGGCAGCCCCGCCAGGTCGGCGGGCAATTTGGGTTGATCCAGGGCCTGCTGCTCGCTCAGCCGGGCTTGGAGGTCGGCCGCGATCTCGGGATGGTCGGCGATCACGTTGTGCTGTTCGTAGGGATCCGTTGCGATGTTGAAGAGCTGCGGATCGGATTTCGCAGCGCGGATCAGTTTCCAATCCCCGTGACGCAGCGACTGTCCTCCCTTCATCGCGATGTAGATCGTGCGCGGTCCCGGCCGCGCCGCGTTTCCCGTGAGCGCCGGCCATTGATCGACGCCATCCCAGGCGAGGTCGGCGGCTGGCGGATAGCCCACCAGGTTGGCGATCGTCGGGAACCAATCGACGACATGCAGGGGCGCGGCATGTCGGCGCGGCGCGAGCTTGCCGGGCCAATTGGCGAACGCACAGACGCGAGTCCCCCCCTCGAAGAGCTGGTTCTTCTGGCCGCGCAACGGATCGTTCTCGCTGTTGAGCGGTGAGTCGCCGACGGTGCCGACATAGGCGTTCTTGAGCGACTCGATGCCGCCATTGTCGCTGGTGAAGACGATCAGCGTGTTGTCGCGCTGCCCGGTGCGATCCAGCGCCGCGACGAACTCGCCGACCTTGGCGTCCAGCTGCGCAACCATAGCGGCCATGCGCAACCGCGAATCATGCCTGGCGGGATCCTCGTCGAACTTGATTCCTTCGTAGAGCCGCTTGTACTCCTCGGGCGCATCGACCGGCGTGTGCACCGCGTGGAACGCCACGTACACGAACCACGGGGAGCGCTGTTCTTCGATGCGGCGGATTGCTTCGGCCGCGATCAGCTCCGTGGCGTTTCCCTCCTCGTCGCTGCGCCGGCCATCGCGGTGCCAGGTGTCCTCATACGGGCCGTGTCGGTATTTGTGGGTCCAGGGATCGGCGGCGCCCGTCAACGTGCCATAACCGTGATCGAAGCCGAAAACGTTCGGCCCCCACTCGGCGCGCGAGCCGAGGTGCCACTTGCCCGTCTGGTAGGTGTGGTATCCGAGCGACTTCAAGGCCGAGGCCAGCGTGACCGTGCCGATCGGCATCGCGCGCAGATTGCTTGGCGCCAGCGCATGCGGACCAAACCGTCCCGGATAGCGGCCGCTGAGCAGCGCGGTTCGCGTGGGCGTGCAGACGGGCTGCACGTAATGTTGATCGAGCTCGATTCCCGTGCGGACCAACTCGTCGAGGTGTGGCGTCTTGCCGAAGCCGCCGTGCCAGCCGACGTCGCTCCAACCAAGGTCGTCGGCCACGATGAACAAAACATTGGGTCGCGCGACAGCCGCCAGCGGAGCAGCCGCAATCGCCAAACCGCACCAGGCTACGCTCAGCAGGCACACGATCGCCTTCGACCCGATTCTTCGCATCAGAACCTCGCCCGTTGGAGAGACCGTCGCAACCAGACCGCGCGCGGCGCGTGGGTCCAGTTGGATCTGGCTCCTATCTTAGCCTTGCCATGGCGCTGGCACACCCTGCGGTTGCCCCCTATCATCAGGCTCGCCGCCGAGCGCCGCGCGAGTGCCGCGAATTGCTCGCCCCCAATGGAACCCCGGACACGCCCGATGCTCCCGCCCAACTACCGGATTCGTCTGCTCGAACCGGCCGACTTCGAGCCGATCATCGCCATTTGCCGCCAGGTCTACCCGACGGAGACTCCGTATACGGTCGAGGAGCTGGACGATCATCGGCGCGTCTTCCCGCAGGGGCAGTTCGTGGCGGTTGAGACCACCCGCAACGAGGTGGCGGGCGTGCACTTCACGCTCCGGCTGCGGATGTTCGACTTTCATCTCGATGACTCCTGGGATGTGCTCACGGCCGGGGGATCCTTTCTCGATCACGATCCGACCGGTCCCACGCTGTACGGTGCCGATATCATGGTGCATCCGCAGCACCAGCATCATGGACTGGCCCACGCGCTGACGGACGAGACCCGCTTTCTCGTCGTCGAAGAGCGGCTCTGGCGGATGGTGGGGGCGAGCCGCCTGCCAGGGTATGGCCGCCACGCATCGGCCATGGACGCGCAGCGTTACGTCGATCAGGTCGTGGGGGGCCAGATCTTCGATCCGGTGCTCAGCCTCCATCTGAAGGACGGTTGGACCGTGGTCAAACCGATCCACGGCTACCTGCAACACGACGAAGAGAGCGACGGTTGGGCGGCGGTGATTCAGTGGATCAATCCCGAGTTTCCACCCCCCGCCGAGTTCGAACTCCGGAGGCTTCCCCCCCTGCCGCACCCCACGGGCGATCAGCCATGAACATTTTCGATTCACTTCGCCTCGACGGACGGCGTGCGCTTGTGACCGGGGGGAGCCGTGGGCTCGGCTTGGAGATGGCCCGCGCGTTGGCCGCCGCTGGCGCCGAGTTGGTGATCGCCAGCCGAGACGAGCAGCACCTGGCCGGGGCGCGAACCGAGCTGCTTGCAGCCGGAGCGCCGCGCGTGGAGGTGCGTGCGGCGGATCTCGAGTCTCCCGCCGGCGCCACGCAGTTTTGCGAACAAGTCCTGGCGGAGCTCTCCCCGATCGACGTGCTCATCAACAACGTCGGTGGGCGGCGCATCAACTTGCCCACCGAGGAGATGCCCCTGGCCGAATGGCAGCGCATCATCGACCTGAACCTGACGCAGGCGTTCGTGTGCACCAAGCTGATCGGCGGGGCGATGCTTCCGCGGCGCCGCGGCAGGGTGATCAACGTGTCGTCGATCTCGGCCACTTTGCCTGGCCGGGCGATGCGGGGGCGGTCGTATGAGACGTCGAAGGCGGCGCTGTCGATGTTCACCAAGGCGGTCGCGGCCGATTGGGCGCCCTACCAGGTAACTGTGAACGCGATTGCTCCGGGAGCTTTCTTAACCGACGCCAACCGCCGGTGGTTCGCCGATCGCCCCGAATTGCAGGCCGAGATCGCCGCCGAAATTCCTCTAGGGCGCTGGGGCGAGCCGCACGAAATCGGGGCCCTGGCCCTCTACCTCGCCAGCGACGCCTCAAGCTATATGACCGGGTCGGTGGTGGTCATCGACGGTGGGCGAACGCTGTGGTAGCTGGCCGAATGTCGTGCGCTCGAAGTGGTGGCAGCTCCTGTCGCCGCGTTCAGAGGGCCGCCGCGAGTCGCGGTCCAAGTATCTTGGCGACCTGCTCGACGGCCGGTGCTTCGAGGATATCAAGATGCGAGGCGTCGACCTCCAGCACCTCGATGCCTCCCTCCGCCCAGGGTTGCCAGCCGAGCCAGGGATCCGCGTGCATCGGGGTGGCGTGCTGCCCCGCCCGCAGGATGGTCAGGCTGCAGCCCTGCAGCGGACCAGGGCGATACTCCGCCACGCCGCGGAGATTCGCCTGAAACACCTGGTAAATGCGGTTGGCCTGCCGGCTCGCCGATTCCGCTACCAGCAAGCCCGCCCGCTGAGCCCGCTCGCTAAACTCCCGGAGCTGCTCGTCGGGAGACTTGTCGCGCAGGTGCGCGAAGTCCTCGCCGGGAAAGAGCATGCTCAGCAACGCTGCCAGGTCGGCTTCTCCAAACGACTCGCCGGCGCGGGGAATGGCCGCATCGACCAGGGCCAACAGCCCGACGGATGCTCCGCTGGCTGCGAGCTGCCGGGCGATCTCAAAAGCGATGATTCCGCCCGTCGACCAGCCGCAGAGCTGGTAAGGGCCCTCGGGCTGGACCGATCGAATCGCGTTGAGGTAGCTCGCCGCCAGCTCGGTAATTGCCTCCAGCGGAGCCCGATCGTCATCGATCCCCTGCGCTTGCAGCCCGTAGACCGGGACTTCGTCATCGAGCCTGCGGGCCAGCTCGCGATAGCACATCACGGTCCCGCCTGCCGGGTGAATGCAGAACAGCGGGGGGCGACTTCCTTGGGCTCGGATCGGCACCAGCGGCGAGGCGGCGGAGCTGCGTGGGTCGCGTTTCAGGAGCTCGGCCAGATATGCGATTGTCGGTTGCTCCAACAGCGCCGCCAACGAGAGCTCGCGGCCAAACTCGTTCTCGACGCGGGCGAGCAGTGCCACGGCCAGGCTCGAGTGTCCGCCCAGATCCGAGAAGTCATCGTCGAGACCAATCGGCTCGACTCCCAAGACTTCCGACCAGACACGCGCAAGCCGTTCTTCGAGGAGATCGCGCGGCGCACGATAGGGGTGCGGCGCTTGACCCCGTGGGCGGAATACCGGCGGAAGCTGCTCGAGAACGATCGCGCCGGTCGACGTGCGGCCGAGCGTTGGCACCGTTCGCCACATTCGCGGGACGAGAGCCTCCGGGACTCGACTGGCCAGAAAGCCGCGGAGCCGATCGACAAGCAGCCCACTTTGTGCTGAATCGAGCAACGTGGCGGCCGCCGGATTCGCCACGACGTACGCGACCAGCTCATCATCGCCAGTTGCACTCGAACGCGCGATGATTGCGCAGTCGTCCACCAGTGGATGCAAGGCGAGGATGCTCGTCAGCTCGCGCGGATCCGTTCGATAGTGTCCGATCTGCACGGAAGCCGACACTGGGCCGAGCCACTCGACGGCGCCGCTCGGCAGCCAGCGTCCCCGATAGCCCGTGGGATACAGTTGCACATCGCTCTCGAGCGCCAGCGGATCGGGCCGGGTTTCGTGATCTGCCGTGCCCGCAGCGTCACGCAGTGGCATTGCGGTCGTTGTCCAGATCTCACCTGCAACTCCGACCGGTGCGCAAGTTCCCCAGCGGTCCAAGACGCGCTCGGGCATGTTGCTCGCGGCGCGCACGAGCACTTCGCGCTCACGACGACTGAGGATCCGCAAATCCTGGAGAGCATGGCACTCGCCGGCCCCCATGGCGGCGAGCATCGTCGCGAAATGGTCCAAGATCCGCCGGGTGTCATCAGACCCCAGCCGCTGGGGGTCGAATTGGAGCCGCAACTCGAGTTGCTCACCCGGAATCGCAATCAGCGTCAGCGGGTAGCTCGAGCTGGTGGTGCCGCGGATTTCCTCGATCTGCAAGCCGGCGACTTCCGCCCCCGGCGAATTGCTCCAGGGATAGTTCTCGACGACCAGCAGCGTTTCGAAGAGGCGCTGCGCGGCCGGCCAATTCGCGGCCCGGGTGACTTCGGCCAGGGTGACATGCTCGTGAAGCTCGGCGCCGACGCGCTGCGCCTGCACGCCGCGCAGATGCTCGCCGAGCGACTCGCTCCAATCGATCGAGACTCGCAGCGGGACGTTATTCATCAGGGGGCCGACGATCTCTTCGACTCCGGGAACGTGAGACGGGCGTCCGGCGACGGCCACGCCAAAGACCACGTCGTCGACTCCAGTGAAGCGCGCCAAGAGCATTCCCCAAGCCGCCTGCAGGACGGTTGCGAGTGAGACGCGCTCGCGCTTCGCCAGTTCCGTGAGCCGGGCAACGACGGGCGGGGAGAGGAACTCGACGTGCTCACGCGGCGACTCCCCGACGACATCGCGCGAGTCGAGGCTCGGAAGCGACGGAGTCGGCTGTGCGTTCGCAAGGTGCTCGCGCCAGTAAGCTGCCGCCTCGCTGGGAGTGCGCGCCGCGAGCCAACTCAGGTAGTCGGCGAACTGGCCCGTCGGGCGAGGCTCGATCTCCTGGCCGGTCGGCATCCGGCCATAACCGGTGAAGACGTCCTTTAGCACCAGGGCCGCGCTCCAACCGTCGGCCACGAGGTGGTGGCAGGTCCAGACAAACCGCCACTCTCCGTCGCCGATGCGCAGCAGGCAGAACCGCACCAGCGGCGCGCGAGTGAGATCGAAACCCTCGCGCCGATCATGCTCAAGCCATGCAGAGAGTCGAGCAGCTTGCTCGCCGGGCGGAGCACTGCGCCAATCCTCTTCGCTCCAGGCGAGCTCGCTGTGCTGGTGGACGAGGATCTTTGGGTGGCGGATCTCCGACCAGATGAATGAGGCCCGCAGCAGCGCATGGCGCTCGATCGCCTGCTGTGCGGCCGACCGGAGGTGGTCCGGGTCGAGCGTGCCGCGCAACGTGCATTGGAACTGCTCGACAAGCTCGCCCGTGCCGCGCCGCGCCAGCGCCTGGGGAAGCATCAGCTCCTGGAGCGGCGCCAGGGGGAGAACGTCGGCGATCCTCCCGAGCGGCTGACTGGAACTCGGAGCCTGAGGTGCTTGCCTCGTCAGCGCGGCGGCCAGCTCGTCGAGGCCTGGCTGATCGAGTCCAGCTCGCGGAAAATCGCTGGGCGTCGCGCCTCCCGCCTGCGGGTCGAGGCAATGTTCGACGAGGGCCCGCAGCGTCTCCAGATGCGCGGCGGCGAGCCTTTCGATCAACTCGGGTGAGTGCAGACGACGCGAGTACCGCCACGAAACTGTCAACCGCCCCGCGCGCACATAGGCGATGATCTCCCAGGCATGCGGGCGCTGCCCTCGCGGGCTGCGCGTGGCTCCGGCCGGTTCGTCCAGCAATGCGAACGGCGCGTCGGCCGGCAGCCACTGATCGAACTGCCCCAGGTAGTTGAAACTGATTTCTCCGCGCTGCACCGTCGCGAGTGCTGCACGCACCTCGGCATCGCTGGTCAGCCAGCGCAACAGGCCAAAGCCGAGCCCATTCCGCGGAATCGCGCGCAATTGCTCCTTGATCGAGCGGATTGCGTCGGCGGCTGAGGCGTTCGGGCCAAGGCTGAGCCGCCGCGGTGACAAAGTCGTGAACCAACCAACCGTCCGCGAGAGGTCGACATCCTCGAACAGCTCTTCGCGTCCATGCCCTTCAAGCTCGATGAGCTGCGCATCGACACCCTGATGAGAGTTGAGTACTTGCACGAGCGCCGCGATGAGCAGCTCGTGAGGGCGGGTTCGGTAAGCTGCATTCGCGTCGCGCAGCCAGCGCGTCGTGTCGTCGGTCGAGAAGCTCGCCTCGCAGGCGGCTTCGTCGACGACGAGGTTTGCTTCGGGGTTCGCGAGCGCTACGGCGGTCGCGGCATTCGACCATTTCGCGACTTCCGCACGCACCTCGGGTTGATCCGCCAAAGTGCAGAGCCGGCGACTCCAGGTGGCGAACGACGTCGTCTTGGGGGCGAGCCGCGGCGGCGCACCGCGGCTGAGGGCTTCGATCGCTGCGCCCAGATCCTCGAGCAGGATGCGCCAGGAAACCGCGTCGATCGCCAAGTGATGGATCGCGATCAGCAGGCGGGCTGGGCGCTCAGGGCCCAGGTCAAAGAAGACCGCCGCCAGGAGTCGCCCAGCCTCTAGATCGAGGCTCGCTTGTGAGGTACTTCCGACCCGTTCGATCTCGACGGCGCACGTCTGGTCGGGCGTCTGGCTGAGGTCCACGATCTGCAACAACTCGCATCGTCGGTACGGCATCCCCTGCTGCGACCAGCCTGTCGCCGGGTCATGATGGTACGCGACGCGCAGCGAGTCGTGCTGGCGCAAAACGTTCTGCAGCGCATCCTCGACGACGCTCGGCGCGACCGTTCGGCGCAGTTCCAGCAGCACCGACTGGTTGAAGTGATGCCGA
>JAEUIK010000370.1 GCA_016793185.1 Planctomycetaceae bacterium
CGGGCACCGTCGAATCGTTCAACTCGGCGGTGGCCGTGAGCCCCACGGGGGAGATCGGCGCTCGCTACGACAAGATGCACCCGGTGATGTTCGGCGAATACATCCCCTTCGCCAAACGATTCCCGATTCTGTACCGGCTGCTTCCCATCAAGAGCAGCATCACGGCGGGCGAGCGCGACGTGGTATTTCGAGCAGGCGCGAGCCGGCTGTCGGCGAACATCTGCTTCGAGACGGTAATTCCGCACCTGATTCGGGGCCAGGTCGCCCGGCTCCGCGCGCGCGGCGAAGAGCCCGACGTGCTCGTCAACCTGACGAACGACGGCTGGTTCTGGGGATCGAGCGAGCTCGATATGCACCTCGTGTGCGGGGTATTCCGCGCGGTCGAGAATCGCAAGCCGCTCTTGATCGCGGCCAACACAGGCTTTTCGGCCCAGATCGACTCCTCGGGGCGGATCAGGCAGCAGGGTCCGCGCCGGGCGCGCGAGGTCCTGATCGCCGACGTCCGCTTGGACGGCCGGCAGAGCCCCTATTCGAGGGTGGGGGATCTTTTCGCGGGCGTTTGCCTCCTGGCGTGCCTGGCGCTAGGGTTCTATGGAGGGGCACAGGCCCTCCGCCGGCGTCGTCTTCGTGTTCCGGGCGGGCTGCCGCCGAACGCCTGAAGGTTAGCGCCCAAAGCGTTGCCGGCTAGTGATTTAGACTTCTGCTGGCGAGGAAATTGGATTCAATGCGGCAAGGCCGCATATCAGGCACCCCATTTTACCCAAAGACCCAATCCTTGCCGGTTTCTAATTGACACGTGTTTTCGCGCGAACTTATACTAATATCACCTTTGAGAAATCCTATCTCTAGGCAGTGTTTGGCTTTGAGTTGATTTTGCCACACCGAGACTGGAGCGGGGGGATGTCGGTCGGCCTTCCCCTCTCGCCGGCGACTCTCAACTGGGGCCAGGACTGCGTCCTGTGATCAAAAATCCGACGAGGGTCCTCGTCGGTCTGGCGTGATGCGATGGTTGCGCTCCTCCCGCAAGAGCGCGAAAGAAGGCTGGCATGAATACTCTCGGCAAGCTCCTCGTGATCGCGATCCTTATCATGAGCCTCGTGTTCATGGCGTTCGCGGTCACCGTCTATTCGACGCACAAGAACTGGCGCGACTTGGTTGTCAACGACAAGCCGGGTCCAGGCAAGCCGTTGGGGTTGCAGCGCCAACTGGCCGACATGCGGACCAAAAACGGCGAATTGCAAGGGCAGCTCGACACGCTCACCAAGGAAATCACCGATGAGCGCGCCGCGCACGTCAAGTCGCTGGCCGAATTGCAGAACACGCTGACCACGCTCAAGCAGGAATACGACAAGCAGGTGGCCGAACATGCCGCCCTGGTCGAAGGAGAGCGTCAGGCGGTCGCCGCCACCGAAGCGGCGCACAAGACACTGGAAGCCCTCCGTGGCGAGGTCACCAAGCTCCGCACCGACATCCGCACGGTCCAGCAGGAGAAAGAGGATGAGTTCAACCGCGCCGTCAAGCTGGCGGATGAGCTGAATCAGAACAAGGCCGCCAGCGACCTCCTCAAGAAACGCAACGTCCAGCTCACCGATCAACTGGCGCAAGCCCGAGCGGTGCTTGAATCGCACGATCTCGACGAGAATCAGCCGATCGACGGCATTCCGCCAAAGGTCGACGGCGTGGTCCTGGCCGTGGGCAACGACGGCATGATCGAGGTCTCGCTGGGCGCCGACGACGGTTTGCGAAAAGGCAATACGCTCGAGGTCTTCCGCCATGCGGGAACCGTGAGCAAGTACCTGGGCCGAATCCAGGTGGTGCGGACCTCGCCCGACAAGGCGGTGGGCAAAATCATGCCCGAGTTCCGCAAGGGCAACATTCAGAAGGAAGATCGTGTCGCCACCCGACTCAACTGAAGCCCGGCCCGGCATCTACGTGCCGAAGCCGAAGCCCGACGTCTACACGGTACTCCTGGGAATCGCCCTGGTGGCGATCGTGATCGGGATCGTGTGCCTGGTGTTGGAACTGGCCGACTACGGCGGGCAGGTCAAGCCGCCGCCGGTGGGGATGCTTCCGCAGTGGCTGGGGGGCGATGCGATTCGCCAGCTGGTCCGCTGTTAACGATCGCCTGCGTTTGAATTACTGAGAACCGCGCAACCAAGGATGGTTCGCCTCGCCCACCGGGCGCTCGGACCCAAGTTCCGACACAACTTCTCACGACTGCGAGCAAGGATGCTGCGCCGCTGGCTGGGACAAATCAGCCCCGACTTCGCCCTTGATCTGGGGACGGCCAACACGTTGATCAGCGTGGCGGGCGAAGGCCTCGTGCTGAACGAGCCGTCGATCGTCGCGGTCGACGATGCTTCGCGGCGGATCCTCTCGCAGGGGCGCGCCGTGGGACATCTGGCGAAACAGATGCAGGGGCGCACGCCCGACTCGATCTCGGTCGTCCGCCCGCTGGCCGATGGCGTAATCACCGACTTCGAGCTGTGCGAAGCGATGCTCCGCTATTTCTTCAAGAAAGCGCAGCGGCACGGCTGGACGCTCAAGCCGCGCGTGCTGGTGGCCGTGCCGGGCTCGATCACGCCCGTCGAAAAGCGCGCGCTCTACAGCAGCACCCATCGCGCCGGCGCCCGGCAAGTGCTGCTGATCCCCGAAGGCAAAGCGGCCGCCATCGGCGTGGGGCTGCCGATTCGCGAGCCGGTCGCCAGCATGGTCTGCGACATCGGCGGCGGGACCACCGAAGTCGCCATCATGAGCCTGGGCGATGTCGTCGCCAGCCAGTCGGTGCGCGTGGGAGGCGACGCCATGGACCGGGCGATCGCCGACTATCTCCGCCGGCGCCACCAGTTGCGGATCGGTCTTCCCACGGCCGAGCGCTTGCGGATTGAGATCGGCGCCGCCGCGCCGCTCGCTCAGGAGCTGGTCGACGAGGTCCGCGGACTCGACGTCGTCAGCAAGCTGCCCCGCAAGGTGCAGATCACGAGCGAAGAAGTTCGCGCCGCGCTCGCCGAGCCGCTCGAGCAGATCGTCGACGCGGTCAAGCGGACCGTCGATGCCTGTCATCCGGAACTCGCCTCCGACCTGGTCGACGAAGGAGTCGTACTGGCCGGCGGCGGAGCGCTCCTCCGCGGACTCGATCGCTATCTGCACGAACAGACCGGGCTGCCGGCGCGAGTCTCCGAGCTGGCGCTCGAGGCCGTCGCGCGCGGCGCGCAGATCTGCCTCGAAGACCTCGCCCACTGGTCCTCGGCCCTCGAATCGAGCGATGACGATGTTTAGCTGGCTCGCCCAGGGAATTCGCGGCTGTACCGCCGGACGGCAATGCCTGTTGCTGTGCGCGCTGGGAGTCGTGGCGAGCTTCTTCCCGCCGCGCTGGCTTGAGCCCGCCCGGGGCGCCGTGGAACGCGTGCTGGCGCCCGGGCAAGAAGCGCTCGCGCCGCCGCTGGCCGCCGTCGCGGAGTTCCTGGCGCGCGCCGCGCGGCTCTGGCAGCAGGCCGGCGAACTGACGCGCCTGGAAACGCGGCTGCACGAGCTGGAAACCGCGAACCAACTTCTGCAGCAGCAACTGGCAGCCGCGGCCCCCACGGCGCCCGCAACCGATCCCTTGCCAGCCAGTGCCGAGCTTCCTCCCTTGCTCGAGGGAACCCTGGTGCCGGCGCGACCGCTGGGGCGGCAAGCCCGAAGTTACCTGGCGCGGCGCGATCTGCTCGACGTGGGAGCGCCGCTGGGCGCCGCGCGCGACGCCCTGGTCGTCGACCTTGGCGCGCCGAGCATCCCTTTGATCGATGCCGGACGCGATCGGGGCCTGGCCCCGCACGAGCGCGTCGTCGCGAACATCGGCAACGCCCACCTCGTGTGGGGCAAGATCGTCGACGTCGGTCCTTTGACGAGCACGCTGCGCCGCGCCAGCGACGCGGGCTTTCGCGACCTCGCCCAGCTCGCGCACGTCACGCGCGATGGGCTGCGCTGGGGGGCGCGTGGAGTGCTTGAGGGGGATGGCAGCCGGTGGTGCCAGCTCACGCGCGTCGACCTGGCGGCGCCCGTCGACGTCGGCGACCTGGTCTTCGCCGCCGATCAGGCGGGCCTGGCGTCGGTCGCGCCCGACGGCGCGCCGTCCCGCTTTCTGTATGGGAGCGTCGTGCGGATCGAACGCCCCGCCGCGGAGCCGCACTGGCGCATCTGGATCGAACCGGCGATCCCGCGCGATGCCGAGCCGGCACGCGTCGCCGTAGTGACGACGCGCCTGAACCCAGCGCGGATTGCCGCCGGCGCTGGCGACGTGGAGTCACCCCAGCCCAGTCCAGCCCGACGGAGGTAGATCGGCATGAGTCCCGCGCGATTCGCACTGCTCGCGGCGCTGTTGTATGCGGCGCTGCTGACCGACACCGTGATCGGTCCCCGCCTGGCCCTCGGCGAGGTCCGCCCCGATTTCACGCTGCTGGTGCTGATC
>JAEUIK010000388.1 GCA_016793185.1 Planctomycetaceae bacterium
CCTGCTGTTCGCGGCGCAGGCCCGAGGTTGCCTCGGCCAGGTCCGCGCGCGCGCCGCATTCCTGCTCCAAAAAATCGATCGCCGCGGTCGCCAATCCAATGGCGAGCGTCGAAGTCTGCAGCCCGCCCGTACCGGCCCCGGTGCCCAAGTTCATCACGTTGGGACTTGGACCCGCCAGCAGCCATTCGCGCGAAACTTCAACCCCATCGCAACGGACTTCGCCGGTGGCGCTCCCCGAGAGTCCCACCAACCGCACGGGCTCGGGCACGGTGATGCCGGGCAGGTCCATCGGCAGAGCCACCAGGATCTGGCGTCCATCCTCCAGGGTGGCGCCGGTGACGACCGTGCTGGCATAACGTGCGCCGGTCACCCAGGGGCTGAAGCCGTCGAGCACATAGCCCCCCTCGCAGGCGCGCGCCGCCAGGACCGGGCGCGCCATGTGCCGGCGGCTGGTCGTGAGATGCGAAATGCCGACCGTGGCGAACGACTTGCCCGAGACCAGATCGGGGAGCAAACGCTGGGCGACCTCGGGGTTCACGCCTCCGGCGATCCGGCGGCAGGCCCCGCTCCTCTGCGTGATGATGAAGGCCGTGTTCAGACAAGCGGTCGAAAGTTGGAGATAGCCGCGAATGATGTCGGCCTCGCTCCAATCCTGGCCTCCCCACTCGCGGGGGAGAAACCATTCGTAGACGCCCGCTTCGCCACACCAGGCCAAAGTGTCGCCTGGCCAGGCATCGCCGGCAGCGGCGGCGGGGCTGGCCGCGAACTCGCGCAGCCGCTGGCAGAGTTCGTCGAGTTCGTGCGAAGTGGGGGACGTGATGCGTTGCATGGTGCTAGATTTGGCCGTGGGTCCGGCGAATCCCCCGAAAAACGACCGATTTTGACGATCGGGCGGCTCGGCATGGCCGCCAGCGGGATTGCCGCTCAATTATCGCGCATCGGGGCTCAGGAGCAACGCTCGCGAGCCGAACCAGGGGAGTACCGGCGCTCCGCCGGCGGCCAGACTGGCATCCCCGAAAACGCACAAATCGTTATAATCCGGACGCCTGCGACCGGTCTCTAGCATTGCGGTAACGAGAACAGCCATGAGCCAGACGGAACTCCCCTCCAGCCGCGTGAACGACATCAATCTTTCCGGACTCTCGCCGCAGAGCCTGTACGACAAGTGCCTGGCCCTGGCGAATAACCTCTGGTGGTCGTGGCATCCTGAGGTGACCAACCTCTTTCGCGATCTCGACCCCATCCGCTGGCGCCAGCTCGACCATAACCCCATCGCACTCCTGAGCGAGTTCACGCCCGAGCGCCTCGAAATGCGGGCGGCCGAGCTCGTGCTCTACAGCCGCATCAACCAGGCCTATCGCCGGTTGAAGGAATACCTCTCCAGCACCCGCACCTGGGGAACGACTCATGTGGGCGTGCTCGGCTCCAAGCCCGTCGCCTACTTCTCCGCGGAATTCGGCATTCACGAATCGCTGCCGATCTACTCGGGGGGCCTGGGCGTCCTCTCGGGCGACCACATCAAGAGTGCCAGCGACCTGGGCGTACCCCTCGTGGCCGTGGGACTCTTTTATGACCAGGGCTACTTCAAGCAGCACCTCGACCACGACGGCTACCAGGGCGAGGAGTATCTCGACACCAAGGTCGAGAACATTCCCATGCAGCCCGCCCTGAACGACCACGGACAGCCGCTGACGATCGAGATCGATACCCGGACCGGCAAGCTCTATGCCAAGGTCTGGCTGATGAAGGTGGGCCGGGTCAGCCTGTACCTGCTCGATTGCGACGTCGAAGGCAACAGCCCCGAGGATCACCAGCTCACCAGCCGGCTCTACGGCGGCGATCGGCGGACCCGCATTCGCCAGGAGCTGGTCCTGGGGGTCGGCGGCGTCAAAGCGCTGAAGGCCTTGAACATCACGCCGGGCGTGTTTCATCTGAATGAAGGCCACAGCGCCTTCGCCCCGCTCGAGGTCGTCCGCCAGCGGATGGAGGACGACGGGCTGAGCTTTGACGAGGCCCTCCGCTCGGTCGCCCAGTTGACCGTCTTCACCACGCACACTCCGGTGCCGGCCGGACACGACCGCTTCGATGGCAGCCTCGTCGAAGAGCACCTCGGCCCGCTGCGCGACCAGTTGGGGATCTCCTACGAGCAATTGATGAGCCTGGGACGCGTCGAGCCACAGAATCAATCCGAGCCCCTCTGCATGACGGTCTTCGGACTCAAGCTCTCGCGCAAGGCGAACGCCGTGAGCTCGCTGCACGGGCACGTCACGCGCCGCATGTGGGCCCACCTCTGGCCCTGGCGCGTCGAAGAAGAGATTCCCATCGGCCATATCACCAACGGCGTCCACGTGCAGTCCTGGCTCGCCGGCCAGATGCAACAGCTTTACGACCGCTACTTCCCCGTGGATTGGTTCGACCGCATGGGCGAACCCGAAACCTGGCAGGGGATCCACAAAGTCGATCCGGGCGAGCTTTGGGAAACGCACCAGGCGCTCAAGAACCTGCTGCTGGCCTTCGTCCGCCGCCGCATCAGCCGGCAGTGCCGCCGCCGCGGCGAGAGTGACGAGGCGGTCGAAGCCGCCCGCAACGTGCTTGATCCCAACATCCTCACGATCGGCTTCGCGCGGCGCTTTGCGACGTACAAGCGGGCCGACCTGATCATCACCGAGATCGATCGCTTCGCCGAGCTGGTGAACGATCCGGATCGGCCCATCCAGATCATCTTTGCCGGTAAGGCCCACCCGGCCGACGAACCGGGCAAGCAGTTCATCAAGAAGATCGCCAACCTCCGCCACGACGACCGGCTGGCCGGGCGCGTGGCCTTTATCGAAGACTACGACATCAACGTCTGCCGGCACCTGATCCAGGGGGTCGATGTCTGGCTCAACAACCCGCGCCGCCCGCTCGAAGCCTCGGGCACGAGCGGCCAGAAGGTGGTCCTCAATGGCGGATTGAACCTGTCGGTGCTCGACGGCTGGTGGGCCGAAGCCTACGACGGCTCGAACGGCTTCGCCATCGGCAACGGCACGAGCCACGTGTCGGACGAGATCAACGACGCCCGCGATGCCAAGGACCTCTACCGCGTGCTCGAGGAGCAGGTGATTCCGCTCTATTACGACCGCGATATCGACGGCCTGCCGCGGCACTGGATCAAGCGGATGATGAACTCCATCAGCACGCTGGCCTGGCGCTTCAGCGCCCAGCGGATGGTGATGGACTACGTGAACGCCGCTTACCTGCCCGCCGCCGGCGGCATGAGCTGCGACATGACCGTGCGCTAAGTCGTCGCATCAATTTGCAGAGGACTAACGCCAAAGACAGCAAGGGCACCGAGCGGGAGAAGAGAGAGAAAGAGTGGATGCTCTTTCGCCGACTTCATCCGTCTTTCTTGGTGCCCTTCGTGCCTTGGTGGTTGATCTCTCTCTCCTCCCGATTGCGGACGTAATCGAGCTCCGCGCGGAAAGCGACGGGGCCTTCGCTGGGGTTGGTGACGATGAAGTAGACGAAGTTCAACCCCACGACGAACCCCTGGTCGATGACGAACTCGGTCGCCTGCCCCTCGGGGCGCGATTCGATGGTCACGGGCACCGGCTGCTTGTTGACCTGGACTTCGACGATCTGCTGCGGCGTCCACGCCTGTCCCACGAGGCGGGCTTGCCCCACTTCGTGAGGCTTTACCTCGAAGCCGGCGTAGAAGATGTACTCGCCCGCAGCCGCCCGAAAATCCTCGCGCACCGGGGCGATCGACAGCCAGCTCGAACGGTCCGAGTTGGGCCGCCAGTCGGCCAGCGCCGACGTCACCACCGCCGGTCCCGGCGGGATGAACCGCGGATCGGGGCTCTTCTCAATGAACCAGCGCGGACAGTGCTCGCCCGGACGCATCGGGCTCCCGGCCCGGCTCACGCCCGTGTTGCAGACGACGCGGTTGGGCATCTCCATGACGAAATTCTGGCGATTCGCCGCGAGATCCTGCCAACTGACGACGAAGGCATCGACGAACGCTCCGCTGGCGGCGTCATAGCGCATCACGGCGTTGGCGGAGTCGCTCGTGCAATAGAGCCGGCCATCGGGGCCGAACGTCAGAGCCTGCGGCCACGAGGGGGCCTGGCTCTCGTCGATGCCGGCCAGCGTCCGGTTGGTCGCCGGATCGAATTTGAGAATCTGATGGTTCGCATGGCTGGCAACGTAGAGCTGTCCCGAGGGCTGAAAGGCGACATCGAACGGGAACTTCAGCCGGTCGTCGAGCGTGTGGCGTGCCAGGAACTCGCCCGTCTGGGTCGCGAACCGCAGGATGCAATCCCGATTGCGATCGGCGACCCAGAGATCACCGTCGGGGCCAAAGGCAATGCCCGTCGGGCCATCCAGGTCGCCGCTGCGCGATTCAAAGACCTTGCCGAGATAGGCGCCGGTCTGGCCGTCGAAGCGGCAGACCGTTTGCTTGCCGCTGCTGGCGACATACAGATTTCCGTCGCGACCAAAGGCCAGGCCCATCGGTCCCGCCACATCGCCGGCGCGGGGCGGGACGAAGGCGTCGCGAAATTCGCCGGTGCGACCGTCGAACCGCAGCACGGCATGATTCCCGGTGCTGCTCACATAGAGCTGTCCGTCGGGTCCGAAGGTGAGGAAAAACGGATTGTTGAGCTCGCCCGAGCGCGGCGGCACGAACGTATCGAGTAGCGCACCAGTGTGGCCGTCGTAGCGGAGGATCGAATCGGTAAAGCGGCTGGCAACGTACAGATTGCCGTCGGGACCAAAGGCGATCCCGACGGGGCCGTCGAGCCGATTGACCGGGTTGTCGGGCGAAGCCGCGGGGGGGGCTTCGAAGCGCGTGGCCTGCCCCGCCTTCAGCTCGCGCTCGGGAATGGCGCCGTGCAGCACGCCGCGCTGCCGCACCCGCGCGACGCCGTCGAAGACGTGGACTTCGGTGCTGCCGCCGGCGTCGGCAAACACGCCGAATTCCGTCCCCTGGTCGACGATCTCGGTGTTGCCGGTCAGGATCTTGAAGCCCGAGGCCGTGGCCAGTTCGGAGTCGGCCTTCGACACCAGCCGCCCGGAGCGGAGTGTGCCGCATTCGGGCGAATTCAGGGCGAATTCGGCGGGGCCTTGCAGCAGAACCGTCGTGCCGCAATCAAAGCGAATTGCCGCCAGTC